>NZ_JAGSXH010000050.1 GCF_018283645.1 Actinocrinis puniceicyclus
GGCGCGCCCAACGCTCCAACTGGGCGCGCTCCCCGGCACTCAACACCAACTCGGCCCGCGGCCGTCCGGTTCGTGGCATACGCCCAGCATACACTTAGTAAACGGACTTTAGAAGCAAGACACTAGTGTCCCGCGCCGGAAATCCGTCGCATGACTCTGCTCGACCTGGCTGCGCGCGTCCGGTCATCCGCGCCCGGCTGGCAAGGCGCCGGAACACCCTCGCGGTGCTCAATCAACGCAGTGGGTCGTCTGTGGGTGTTTCGGCAACGCGGCCAGGCGGGATGCGGGGGCCGATTTTCACGGCGGATTTCCGGCGCGGGACACTAGATCCCAGCGCGTGCAAGGCGCTTCGCCCTTCAACGCCTTGGCCTGGCCCTATGGCTAAACGTGGAAGGCGGCCAGCGCGAGCGTCGCGGATTCGGGGTCGTATTCGGCCAGGAGCACGCTTCGCGCCGGCCGCCGCGGCTCGTTGAGCATGCCGGCCAGCTCCCACCACGTTCCGGTGGCCGGGCGGCCGGGATGCGCGTGGTGTATCAGAAATCTGTCGGCCAGGTCGCCGGCGTGCTCCGCGAGACCGGGGCCGAGGATCAGCGCCGTGTCGCTCGGCCCACCGAGGCCCGCGGCGGCCGCTTCGAGCGCGCAGACCGCGGCCTCGTCGGTCTGGACGTCCGCCAGGATCTTCACCTCGCCCAAGCGCGCCGGGTGTCGCGGCCGGCCCGCGGCCGCGGCGGGTAAGGACACTGGCACAGTCGAGTCACCGAGGAGCAGCGCGACTGCGGCGTTCTCGGCCGGCATCGGGGCCGAGCCCGTGTCGTAGGGCAGCGACGCCTGCTCGACGACCAACAGGATCGTGCTGTGCAGCGCGTCGGTTCGGGCGTATTCGCCGGCGAGCCGCAGACCGGTGAACGCCGCCACGGCGCCCTGGTCGCCGATCGCGAGGGCGAGCGGGGAGCCCGGGCACACGTGGCTCAGGTAGATGGCCGTGGAACGACCCGGGGTCAGGTCGGGCACGGCCGAGGCGAGCACGAGCAGATCCACCGCCTCGCCGGGCGGCACGGTCAGGCGCAGCAGTTCCTCGGCCATCTCGCCGTAGCTGTGGCCTCCCGCGGCGAACTTCTCCTCGTCGAGCGAGAGCCCGTCCTGCTTCAACAGATCGCTCAGGTACGTGCGCAGGAGCGCGGTGTGCGCGGCGTCTTCCGCGAGCGCGGCGCGGCCGGGAAAGCCCAGGCGAACCGCCGCGCGAACGCCCCAGTGCGCCGGACCCGCGAGCCGCCCGGCCGGTGCCGGTGCCGGTGCTGGAATCGGAGCTGCGGTCGTTGCCGGAGCCGGACCCGGAGCCGCGGTCGTTGCCGGACCCGGAACCGGAACCGAGCGCGCCAAGGTGCCGGACACCCGTTCGTTCCCCGCTCTCATTCCTCGGTGAGCAGGTTCGCGGCGACGTAACTCGCCAGCGAGCCGATCGTCTCGAAGTCGTCGCGATCCAGTTCCTCGACGCTGATCTCCAGTTCCATGCTCTCCTCCAGCCGCAGCAGCAGTTCCAGGCCGGTGGTCGAGGTCAGTCCGACCGCGTCCAGCAGCGCCGTGTCCGCCGAGGCGCCTTCGATCTCGCGGCCGAGCATCTGCGGAAGCAGCGTGCAGATCGCTTCCGCGATCCGCTCGCGCGATCGCGGATCGCCGGTCAGGGCGGTGGCGCTGATGTCCAACACGGTGGCTCCTTAGCTGCGAAAGTCCTTCGGTTGCGAAGATCCGGCGGCGCGAACCGCGCCCGGAAACGTGATCGTCCCGGGCCCGTCAATGCTCGAAGACCATGGCGGCGAAGGCGGCGCCGAGGCCGGCCCCCGCGGCGGCCATCACATAGCGGTCGCCCGGCTGCAGCAGTCCGCGGTCGGCGGCGGTCCGGTAGTTCACCAGCCCGTCCGCACAGAACAGGTGCCCGATCGAGCCGACGTTGTCCAGCAGCACCCGCTCCAGCGGGAACCCGAGCTTGCGGCACACCCGCTGCCAGGCCACCCGGTTCACGCTGTGCGGAAGGATCAACCGGATCTGCGTCATGTCCAGGCCGCTGCGTTCCACCGCGGTGCGGATCGCCGCGGCCAGGCAGTGCGCGTATTCCCGCTGGAACCGCGCCGCCGTCTCCGGCGAGTCGTCGTCGAACTCGCCCCGCAGCTGCGCGTCGTACGCGAGCAGCCGGTCGTGCTCGCCGTGGGCGCGCACCAGGCAGGCCGCCGCGCCCTCACCGAAGAAGGAGGTTTCCGGCACGAGCTGGGCCTGTCCGGTGAACGCCTTCTCGCCGGCGACCACCAGCCCGAGCGCCTCAGGGTCGGCGTCGGCGGCCAGAAGCCGGCCGACCACGTCCACCGCGAGCAGGCCGGAGGCGCAGGCGTGGTGGCCCACCGCGAAGGTCGCGGCCTGTTCCAGCCCGAATTCGCGGCACAGGTCCCGCAGCGGATTGCGCGGATACGGCACGACCACGGGGAAGGTGCGCGCGTGCACGACGTAGCGCACCCGGTCCTCCCTGCCCTTCAGGCTGCCGAGGTCGGCGACCGCGCCGCGCAGCAGGTCCAGCAGCCCGCCGGGATCACGGCTCACCTCGCCGAGCCCGTGGTAGCGCCGGAAGACGCGCACCTGCATCGCGGTCAGCCCGAAATGCTCGGCCAGATCCTCGATGGGCGTCCGGCCGGACGGGACGTACACGCCGACGGCTTCAAGAGCGGTCATCGCACCCCCAGAGCCCTTTCATACATGGACCGGCCCCGCCGCCGGCTGCCGCGCCGACACCCGCGTCGGCGCCCGCGGGTCGAGCGCCGCCTCCACGGCCGCCGCCTCCATCTCGCGCGCCAGCGCCTCGTTGCCGGCGGGGGACAGGTGCCGGGTGTCCGCGCAGACCATCAGCTCGATGCCGTCGCCAGCGTCGTCGATGTGCAGGAACAGCTGCTCGTACGGGTTGACCTTCTTCTCGACCCAGCGGAAAGTGCTCGCGGCCCGCTCGTCGCCGAGCCGCCGCGCGCTGATCGGTTCGGGGCCGGTCGGCGCGACGCGGCGGTCGTTGAAGAAAGCCCAGTGGGTACACGACCACGGCCGCGCGTCGGGATCCAGCAGGCGCGCCTCCCGCACCAGCCGCTCGATCAGCGCGGTCTCCGCCTTCGGGTCGAAATAGGAATACTTGCGCACCGTCATCGAGAGCTGACGTGCCTGGCGCACCGCGTCGTCGATCGTGCTCTCGGCGACGTCGAGGACGCAAACGCCGCTCTGCACGAGGTTGCCGACCATGTCGGCCAGCCCGGGGCGGAACCGGTTGCTCGCCAGTGGCCTGATGACCGCGGGGTTCAGCAGCCCCAGCCGGCCCAGCGCGGTCGCGTAGAGCGCCATCAGCACCGCCGAGGCGTCGGCCGCGGTGCGTTCGGCGATCGCGGGCAGCGCCAGTTTGAGGGCGCGGGATCGCAGCACTCCGGTCCAGTGCCTGGGCTCGCGCTCGTCGCCGGAGAGCGGGAGTGGCCGCGGCGGCACCGAACGCAGCACCTTCTCCATGAACCGCATCGCCGCGTCGTTCACCCGGCGTCCGGCGGGCGAGTCCTGCCAGCGCGCCAGTTCCAGCTGTTGCAGGCCGATCGGCGGGTCAGTCACGCCCGCGTCGATCTGCCGACTCATCGCCACCATGCCCAGGTTGTCGCTGACGGTATGGCACGAGATGGCGACCACGTGGGTGAGTCGCCCGTCCTGACGCACGACGCCCATCTGAATCGGCCACTGGGATGTGAAGTCGCGCGGCCTGGTGCGGTAGCAGGCTTCGATGCGCGCCGCGACGGCCGCGGCGTCTTCCCGCTGCGCCGCGTCGAAGACGTCGAGCGTGATCTCGCCGTCGCGGTGCAGTTCCTGGACCGGCGAGCCGGGTACGTCGAACCGCAGCCGGGTGCGCAGCGAGGGGAAGCGGGACATCATGTACCTGAGCCGGTCGGCGGTGTCCTGCACCGTGGTGCCCGGCGGCAGCGGGATCACCCCGCCCATGGAGATCCAGCCCTGGCGGACCATGGCCTCCAGGATCTCGCGCTGACCCCACGTCAGCTCCGCGACGCCCTCGCCGTCGCCGGCGAAGTGCACGGGCACGCGCTCGCTCGGCGCGGGCACGGTCGCGGGCCTGATCGACGCGTTGAACGGGGGCACGGTGGCGGACAGCGGGAAATGGCCGATGCGCGGGTCGGCGAAGAGTTCCGGGCGCGACGCGGAAGCGGCAGGCGAGGTCGGTGCGGTCATGTCAGTCAGCCGCCGCTCGTGCCAGGCTGCGCTGGCGCATCAGGAACTTGCGTACCTTTCCGGTGGGGCCGGTGATGAGGTGGTCCTCGCCGACCACCACGACCTCTCGCAGCGTGGCCGCCGCGGCCTCGGTGAGCGCGGCGCGCACCTCGGCGGTCCGGTCGACGCCGGGGTCGGCCCAGTCGTGCAGCGCGAGCAGGACGTCGGTGGTGACCCGGCCGTCCGGGCCTTTCGCCGCCACGACGGTGCAGTCGTGCACGTCCGGGCACGTTCTCAGGATGTTCTCCTCCGATTGGGCGGTGTACAGCCACTGGCCGCCGCCGAGGTCGATCGCGTCCACGGCGCGGTCCACGTGGTAGTAGTAGCCCTCTTCGTCGCGGTAGAGCAGGTCGCCGGTGAGGTAGTAGCCCTGGAACCTGGTGCGGTACCAGCCGGCCGAGTCGTTCCAGTAGCCGGCGGCGACGCTCGGCGACTTGAGCCCGAAGTGCCCCACCTCTCCCGGCGGCACCTCCTTGCCGGTGGCCAGGTCGAGCAGCGCGATCTCGACGAACACGTGCGGCCTGCCGATGCAGCGGCCGTACCGCTCGGTGTCGGGGCGGTGCGTGATGTGGAAGGCGGAGTGGCCCATCTCGGTCGAGCCGAGGCCGTCGACGAACATCGACCCGGGCACGCGGCCGACGCCGCCGCGGCCGACCGTCTGCCGGGAACCGGCCGCGACGAGCCGCCGCACGTGTGCTTCGTGCGCGCAGTCCCCGGTGTTGTACCAGAGCGCCACCGAGTCCACGTCGCGCTCGGTCAGATCGATGCGCGCCAGCGCGGCCCACGTCGCCGCGAAGCCGAACACGCCGGTGGGCTTCCAGCGTTCGATGGTCTCCACGATCGCCGGGCCGTCGGCCTGCTGCGAGAGGAACAGCAACTCGCCCCGGTTGCACATGATGTGGTTGATCGCGGCGATCCCGGCCGCGTGCGGGGCCGGCAGCGTGCACAGCACCCGCTCGGTGCCCTGCGCGCGCGGCGTCTTGAGCCGGATGAGCCGGGTGGCCGCGAACAGGCTCGCGTTCGAGTGCACGACGGCGGTCGGCATGCGCGTCGTGCCCGAGGAGTGCGTGATCGCGATCGGGTCCTGCTGGTGGTGCCGGTACGGCGCGGGCGCCGCGGCCGGCTCGCCGGAGCCGGTCGACGCCGGGTCGATCAGCAGGTCGCGGGCGAGGCCGAGGCTCTCGCCGGCGAGCAGGCCGCGGTGGGCGCCGTCCGCGACCAGGCCGACCGCCCGCAGTCTTCTGATGTACTCGGCGGCCACGTCGCCGGGCAGCGCCGGGTTCATCAGCGCCGGGATCGCGCCCAGCCAGGTCAGCGCCATGAAATGCAGGAAGCAGTCGGCGGCGGCCGAGACGTAGACCGCGACCGGGTCGCGCGGCCCGATGCCCTGGGCGTGCAGCCACGCCGCGCGCGCCGCCACCCGGTCGCGCAGTTCGCCGAGCGTCATCCCGTGGAAGGCCGGCAGGCCGTCGACCGGCGTATCGAAGCCGAGTCCCGGGCCGTCGAGCGGCGCGCCGTGCTCGATGAGCTTGGGCAGGACGTTGCCCGCGCCGAGGTCGGGATCGGCGGCCAGTGCCGCCCGGATGCTCGTACCCATCGGGTCCCTTCTCACAGGGTTCTCATCACAGGGTTCTCATCACAGGGTTCTCATCACAGGGTTCTCATCACACGGTTCTCAATCGCACGGTCTCATCACGCTGCCTCGGCTCATGGCTCAGACCGCGCGCGCCAGCCGGGTGCTCGGCTGGCCGAAGACGAGGCTGACGTTGTGGCCGCCGAAGCCGAAGGAGTTGGATACGGCGTGGCTGAGCCGGGCCGGCCGGGCGAGCTTGCGCACGTGGTCGAGCTCGCAGGCCGGATCGGGGTCGTCGAGGTTCTGCGTCGGCGGCAGCAGGCCCCGGCGCAGCGCCAGCACGGTCACCGCGGCCTCCGCCATCCCGGAGGCGCCGAGCATGTGGCCGGTCACCGCCTTCGTCGCGCTGACCGGCGGCTGGTGGTCGCCGAAGGCGGTGCGGATCGCCAGCGCCTCGGCGGTGTCGCCGAGCTTGGTGCCGGTGCCGTGCGCGTTGAGGTAGCCGACGTCGGCCGGGCCGATCCCGGCGTCCGCCAGCGCCCGGCGCATGCACTCGGCCGCGCCTTCGCCGTCCGGACGCGGCGTGATCGGGTGATAGGCGTCGTTGGTCGCGCCCCACCCGACCACGTCGGCGTAGCCGGCCGCGCCGCGCGCGTCCGCGTGCGCCGCACGTTCGAGCACGAAGACGCCCGCCCCCTCGGCGAGCACGATCCCGTTGCGGCGCCGGTCGAACGGCCGGCTGGCGGAGGCGGGATCCTGCGCCCAGCCGCGGGCCAGGGCACGGGCGTTGGTGAACGTGTCCGCGAGCGTGCGGAACAAGGGCGCCTCGCTGCATCCGCACACCGCCACGTCGGCGAGCCCTGATCGCAGCAGGCGAAGTCCCTCCGCGATCGACTGCCCGCCGGCGGCGCACGCGGTGGCGACGCAGGAGCTGTAGCCGCGGATGCCGTACTTGATCGCGATCCGCGCCGCGCCCATGTTGGGCAGCATGCCGGGCAGCAGGTACGGGCTGACGCCGACCCGGCCGCGCTGCGAGCGCTCGATCGACTGGGCTTCGAGCGTGGGCAGCCCGCCGGTGCTGGAAACCACCACCGCGGTGCGGTACGGGTCGACGTCGCGCCCGATTTCGAGCCCTGCGTCGGCCAGCGCGTCCTCGGCGGCGCGCAGCACCATCACGATGTAACGGTCGACGACCCTGGTCTCCGGTCCCGGCAGCACCGCGGCCGGGTCGATCGGCGGGCCGAAGCCGGCGACCTCGACCGCGCCCTGCAACGGATGCCCGGGCGGCGGCGTGCTCAGGCCGCTGCGCCCGTCGCACATCGCCGCCATCACCTCGGCCGCGCTCGTTCCCACCGTGGTCACCAGGCCCATGCCGGTGATGACCACGCCGTCGCGTCCGGCGTCGCGCTCGCTCAAACCGCCCCTCCCTGACCGAAGAAGGCGGCGGTCTCAGCCGACCGCGCTCGACGCGGCGCCCGCGCCGATCCGCGCCGCCACCGCGGCCCGGAACTCGCCGACGGTCAGCACCGCCATCTGCTCGGCCTCGTCGTCCTCGAACCGGACGCCGAACGCGTCCTCGACCCGGACCAGAAGTTCGGCCAGCGCCAGCGACTCCAGGTCGGCGCCGGCCGGTCCGAGCAGGGTCGCGTCGTCGATGCCCGTGGTGTCGTAGTTCATCTCGCGCAGGGACCGCAGAATCACCTCGCGGATCTGCTCGTCCGTGCTGCTCTCGGCCGCTGCCGGCGCGTCGTCGGTCATGGGAACGGGTTCCCTTCAGAACGTGGGACGTGGAGTCGATGACGGTGCGGCGGGCGCGGACCGTGCTGAATCTCCAGCGGCGTACGTGCACGGATCCAATCGGTCCCCCCTCCCTGAGCGGACTGCGGCGCGGCGGCGACCGTGACCGCGGGCGGCCGTTACGCCGATACCCGCGCCCGATACCTTGCGCAGCCGCACTCTCGGCTCCGGGGCAGGGTTTTTCAATACCCGGGAAAGATCCGTGATTTCAACCGCAGGTCACGTGCAGGACGGTGATTTCCGCATCGTGAAACTTTCACACAATTGACGTGAGAGCGCTCTCGTGAGAGTCTGCGTACCGTCATAAGCACCGCGGCAGATCCCGCACTCCGAGGCTCTAAATGCCCCGGCGTGGACGCGGTGCCGGAATAGCTCTGATTATCCCGCTAAGCCGCAGGCCGCAGCGTTATGGCCCGGAAACTTGGCGTGGGGGGAAACCGCAGGCCGCAGAAGATTTCCGGCGCGGCCGAATTTCCCGCGCCCGCGCGCCGGTCCTTATTTCGCCGAGGTAAGACGGCGCGGCATGGTTTGTTATTCAGCGCACCATGCCGGCTACGGAACTCCGCACGCATTCGCTCGCCGCCCTCTCGCCCGGAGACTTGACGACGTGGAAGCCGACTCGGACGCACGCACCACCACCAGCACGAGTATGAGCACGAAGACCGAGGCCGCGCGGCCTGCCGCCGTGGCCGACTTCGGGCAGCCGCTCAACGACGCGGTCGAGCGTTACTACGACACCACGCTCGATCTCTACGAAGAGCTGTGGGGGGAGCATGTGCACCACGGGTACTGGGACGCGGGCGAGCGTCCCGACGAGGGCGGCGCGGACCGGCACGCGGCCACCGGCCGGCTGGTGCGCGAACTGGTCGCCTACGCCGACGTGCCTGCGGGCGCCGCGGTGCTCGACGTCGGCTGCGGCATCGGCGGCCCGGCCTTGTACCTGGCCGGCGATCTCGGCTGCCGGGTGCACGGGGTCAGCCTCAGTGCCCGGCAAGTGGCCCGCGCCGAGCAGAAGGCCGCGGCGGCCGGCCTTGGCGCGCAGCTGCGCTTCGAGCAGATCGACGCGCTGCAGACCGGCCTGCCGGACGCCTCCTTCGACGTGGTGTGGGCGCTGGAAAGCGTGATGCACATCCCGGACCGGGCGGCCTTCTTCGCCGAGGCGCTGCGTCTGCTGCGTCCGGGCGGTGTCCTGGCGGTCGGTACCTGGGCGGTGCGCGACGGCGAGCTGGATCCCGGTGAGCGCGAACTGGTCGCGCAGGTCCTCAAGCATCAGGTGATGCCGAGCCTGATCTCGCTGGAGGAGCATGCCCGCCTGGCCGAGGCCGCCGGTTTCGCGCAGGTCGACTTCGCGGACTGGAGCGTCAACGTGGCCGACTCCTGGGATCCGCGATTCGCCCGGATCCAGTCGCTGGACGACGGCCGGGCGCTCATGCGCAAACTCGCCCGCGAGCGCGGCGTCGAAGTACTCGGATACTTCTACGCCGGCCCGATCATGCTCAAGGGTTTCGAGACCGGTGTGCTCACGTACGGCGCCCTGCGTGGCGTCAAACCGGCCGCGCATGACGCCCGGAGTGCACCCGGGCAGAGCGGAGCCGGGCAGGTCGGATCCGGGTGACCGCGCGGGATTTCGGCACCACGGCCGCACCCGTCTTCGATCGCGATGACGAGAGCCGGTGCGCAGACATCGCCGCGCTGCTGCGCGAGAGTCTCGGCGAGGACCGCACGTGGCCGGCGGACCTCGGACCGCACACGCGCCTCGACGCCGATCTCGCGCTCGACAGCCTGGAGACCGCCGCCTTCGCCGCGGCGCTGCGGCAACACCACGGCGACGCCGCCGACCTGCTCGCCTACATCGCAGACCTCGACCTTGATGCGCTCATTACCCTGACGATCGCGGACGTGGCCCGGTACGTCGCGGACCGCCTGGCCGCCGGCGGTGACCGGAGCGCACCGCGATGAGCCGGTTCCTGTTCGTCTCGCTCCCGCTGGCCGGCCACGTGAACCCGCTCGCGGCCGTCGCCCGGGAGCTGGAACGCGCCGGGCAGGAGGTCGCCTGGGCCGGTTCCGAGGCGTTCCTGCGGCCGCTGATCGCGCCCGGGCAGCGCGTGTACCCGATCCCGCTGCGCGCGCACCGCGGCGGCGCCGAGCGCGGGCTGGCCTCCACCAAGTCGCGGTGGGAGGGCTACATCGTTCCGCACGCCCGCGTGACCCGCGCGGGAATCCGCGGGGCGATCGCCGACTTCGCGCCCGATGTGCTCGCGGTGGACCAGCACGCTGTGGCGGGTGCGATCGAGGCACACCGCCACGGCCTGCTCTGGGCGACGCTCGCGCCGACCACGATGGAGCTGACCCGGCCGCTGCGCACCTTCCCCAAGGTCGAGGCGTGGATCCTCGACCAGCTGGCCGCGATGTGGAGCGTCGCGGGCATGCCCGGTCTCCCGCCGCACGACCTGCGCTTCTCCCCGCACCTTGTGATCGCGTTCACCGGCGCCGCCCTTGTGGGAGAGGCGATGGCGCAGCTGCCCGCGAACACGCACCTGGTCGGGCCCGCGCTCACCGGCAGACCCGCCGACCCGGCCTTCCCCCGGCATTGGCTGGACGAGGGCCGCCGGCACGTCCTGGTCACCGTCGGCACCCTGGCCGCCGATATGTCAGGAACCTTCTACCGGCGGGCCGGCGCGGCGCTGCGCCCCCTCGGCGACCGGCTCCAGGCCGTCGTCGTCGCCCCGGACGGCGCCATGCCCGACCCGCCCGAGCACGTCCTCGTGCGGCCGCGGGTGCCGGTGCTGGAGCTGATGCCGCGGCTCGACGCGGTCGTCAGCCACGGCGGGCTGAACACGGTGTGCGAGGCGCTGGCCCACGGCGTACCCCTGGTGATCGCGCCGATCCGCGGCGACCAGCCGATCAACGCGGCCCAGGTGGCCGCGGCGGGCGCGGGAATCAGGATCCGCTTCGACGGCGCGCGGCCCGAGTCGCTGCGTGACCCGCTGCTGACAGTGCTCGAAGATCCGTCCTACCGGTCCGCGGCCGCGCGCGTGGCGCGGTCCCTGTGCGAAGCCGGGGGCGCGGCCGCCGCGGCGCGTCACCTGGGCGCACTGGCCGAGCGCGGCGCCGGATCGCCGGTCCTCGCCGGCGGCAACCATTCCGAGAACGAGTGAGGGTTGACGTGAAGACGCTGCGCGACATCTGGCTGATCTTCCAGCGGCACATGCTGCTGATGCTGCGCTCCCCGCTGTGGGTGTTCCTGGGGGTCGCCCAGCCCATCGTCTACCTCGCGCTGTTCGCGCCGCTGCTCAAGCCCGCCCTCGCCTCGCTCGACAGCGGCTCGATGGCCACCGCGTACCGGATCTACGTGCCGGGCATGCTCGTCGCCGTCGCGCTGGGCGGCGGCCTGTACGTCGGTTTCGGGCTGCTCGGCGAGATCGCCTCCGGGGTGGTCGAACGCGCCCGGGTCACCCCGGTCAGCCGGTACGCCCTGGTGCTCGGCCGCTCGCTGCGGGACGTGGTCGCGGTGCTGGTGCAATCCGCGATCATCACCCTGCTGTCGCTGCCGCTCGGCCTGTTCGTGCGCATCGGGGACCTGCTGCTCGCCTACGCGCTGCTCGCGCTGATCTCGCTGACCAGTTCGGCCATCTCGTACGGGATCGCGATCCGGGTCAGCAACCCGAACGTGCTCGGCCAGGTGATCAACAACGTCGCGCAGCCGCTGATGCTGCTGTCCGGCACGCTGCTGCCGATCGCGCTGGCCCCGCTGTGGCTGCGCCGGGTGGCGGACTGGAACCCGTACAGCTGGGCCGTCAGCGGGATGCGCGCGCTGTTCGCCGGGCACTCCGGCGACCCCGCGGTATGGCGCAGCCTTGTGATCATGGGTGGCCTGGTAGTGGTGTCCCTGGCCTGGTCGGCGCGCCTTTTCGCGCGCTCGGTGCGGTAGTGGCGAGGCGGAAGAAGTGGAGCTGAGCATGAACGAGGCCGTGATCCAGGCCGAAGGACGGGCCGCGGGCCGAGCCGAGGGGCGGGCCATGATCGAAGCCAGAGGGCTGCGAAAGTCCTTCCAGACCCGCAAGCGCGGCAAGACCACCGCGGTCGACGCGGTCGTCGGCATCGACCTGCGCGTCGAGGCGGGGGAGATCTTCGGTTTCCTCGGGCCCAACGGCGCGGGCAAGACCACCACGCTGCGGATGTTCGCGACCCTGCTGCCGCCGGACGGCGGCGAGGCCGTGATCGCGGGTGCGGACCTGCTGCGCAAGCCGGCCGAGGTGCGCCGCGCCATCGGCTACATCGCGCAGGGCGGCGGCACCTGGGACGACGTGACCGCGCGTCAGGAACTGGTGCTCCAGGCCCGGATGCACGGCATCGGCAAGGCCGAGGCGCAGCGCCGGGCCGCGCAGTCGCTGGAGGCGTTCGAGCTGGCCGACTACGGCGACCGCAACTGCAAGACCTACTCCGGCGGGCAGCGGCGGCGCGTGGACATCGCGCTCGGCGTCGTCCACCGGCCGAAGGTGGTCTTCCTCGACGAGCCGACGACGGGGCTCGACCCGCAGAGCCGGGCGCACATGTGGGACATGGTGCGCAAGCTGCGCGAGGAGGGCATGACGGTCTTCCTCACCACGCACTACCTGGACGAGGCCGACGCGCTGTGCGACCGGATCGCGATCATCGACGCGGGCCGGATCGTCGCCGAGGGCACCCCGGCCGCCCTGAAGCGGGAGATCTCCGGGGACGTGGTCACCGTCCGCGTCGCCGCGGCCGACGCGGAGCAGGTCGGTGCGGCCCAGAGCACTGCCGCTCAGAGCACTGCCGCGCAGGTCACCACGGCGCAGAAGGCCGCGGATCTGCTTGCCGCGGAGCCTTACGCGCGCTCGGCGGAGGCCCGCGACAACGGCGAGCTGCGGCTGGCCGTGGACGTGGGCGAGTCGGCGATCCCGAGGATCATGCGGACGCTGGAAAGCGCGGGCATCGAGCTCTCCACGATCGAACTGCACCGTCCGACGCTTGACGACGTCTTCTTCGCCAAGACCGGACGCTCCCTGCGCGAGTCCTGAGCGCGCGTCCAGCGCACTTCCCGGTCGGGTCAGGTCAGGTCAGGCCGGCCGAGGTCGGGCCGGGTCGGGTCGGGTCATTGTTCGAGTACGAGCGTACGGTGCGCGGTTCCGGCGCGGTCCCGGCGGCCGCGCCGAGGGAGGGTGGGTTGATGCGCGGCGCCGAGACGGAACCCCGGCCTGTCCCCGCGGCCGGCCGACCGGAACGCGGCCTGCACCGGGCCGTGGTCACCGGGGGCGCGGGCTTCGTCGGCTCGCACCTGTGCGACCGGCTGCGGGATCAGGGAGCCGAGGTCGTATGCGTGGACAACCTGCTGACAGGGCGCGCGGTCAACCTCGCCGGGCTGCGCGACGACCCTCGGTTCACGCTGCTGCGGCATGACGTGTGCGAGCCCTTCGACGTGGACGGGCCGGTGGACCTCGTGGCGCACCTGGCCTCCCCGGCCTCGCCGCGCGACTACGCCCGGTACCCGATCGAAACGCTCAAGACGGGTGCGATCGGCACGCTCAACGCCCTGGAGCTGGCGCGGCGCAAGGGCGCGCGGTTCGTGCTCGCCTCCACCTCGGAGGTGTACGGCGACCCGCTGGTGCATCCGCAGACCGAGTCGTACTGGGGCAATGTGAACCCGATCGGGCCGCGCAGCCAGTACGACGAGGCGAAACGCTACGCGGAGGCGCTGACCACGGCGTATCGCACGAAGCTGGGCGCCGACACGGTGATCGTGCGGATCTTCAACACCTACGGTCCGCGGATGCGGCCGGGGGACGGGCGCGCGGTCCCGAACTTCATCGCGCAGGCCCGGGCCGGCCGCCCGCTGACCGTGGCCGGGGACGGCACGCAGACCAGGTCCCTGTGTTATGTCGACGACACCGTCGCCGGGATCCTGGCCGCGGCCCGCGGCGCGCACCCGGGGCCGATCAATCTGGGCAATCCGGCGGAGCTCACCATCCTCGCCCTCGCGCAGTACATCAGGGACCTGTGCTCATCGCGCTCGCCGATCTCGTTCGTCGAGCGGCCCGCGGACGATCCGTGCGTGCGGATGCCGGACATCGCGCTGGCCCGCACGGCGCTGGGATGGCGGCCGAGCATGGAGCTGGAGAAGGGTTTGAAGACCACCATCGACTGGTTCGCCGCGCACGAGGAGCTGACAGAGCACTGACCCGGCGGGGTGCGGGCACGGCGGGGCACGGCCGTGGTCCCGGGCCGGTCCGTCAGGGTTCAGACAGGCGGCCAGCTGCGGCGGACGACGTGGTACGGCTCGGTGCCCTCCAGCGCGAGCGCGGCGCGGAATCCCACCGGACTTCGCAAGCCTCTGATGCTGAAGGCCTGGCAGAGCGCGCCGCCCGGAACGTGCTCGCCGGTGTCCAGCACCGGCAGGCACAGGCCCTGGGCGAGCCTGCCGCCGCTGGCCTTCACGCACGCCTCCTTGCGGACCCACAGCGATGCGAACCGGGACGCCGCCCGCTTCGGTCCTCCGGCGGCGACATATCCGGCCTCGTACGGCGGGAAGTAGCGTTCCGCGATGCGGATCGCCGCGCCGGCGGCAGGCAGGCTCTGCACATCCACGCCGACCCGCCGGGAACCGGTGAGCGCGAGCATGGCCACATCCCCGCTTCCGGAAAGGTTCAGCTGCACCGCGCTGGCGGCCCCGGCCCCGGCCCCGGCCCCGGCGCCGTCGAATTCGGGTTTGCCGTGCGGGCCGATGCGCCAACGCAGTTCGGCGGGCGCGACGCCGAGCTGCCGGCCGAGGATGAGACGCATGGCGGCGTGCGCGACCGTGTAACGGCGCCGTTCGTCGCCGGAGCCGAAGGATTCGGCGCGCCGCAACTCGCGCGGGTCGAGCAACGCCGCCAGATCGGCGAACGTCGAAACGGCCGCGCCCGCGTCGGTGCGGATCAGCCAGACCTCAACGGTTTCAGTGCTCGATGACATCGCCGCGCTGCGCCGCCTCCGGCCTGGGCGCCCGCCGGATTTCAGCGTCCCGGATGTCCGCTTCGCCGGTCGCCGTGTCGCCGAGGGTAGCGTTGCGGAAAGTCGCGTCGCCGAGGGTAGCGTCGCCGAGGGTCGCGTCGTGGATGAACGCGGCGAGCCGGCGCACCCCTTCCTCGATGAGCTCCGGCGTCAGATAGCTGCACGAGAGCCGGAGCCGGCGCGCGCCGCTGCCGTCGGGATGGAAAGCCGCCATCGGCGTCCATAAGACCCCGTAGTCGCGCGCGCACCGCTCCAGGGCCGCGGCGTCCGCCGTGAACGCCACCGACAGCTGGACGAAGAAACCGCCCTCCGGACGGTTCCAGCGCACCCCGAGCCGGTCGCGCCGCGCGGGCGGGAAGGCCCGCTCCAGCGCAGTAAGCAGGGTGCGAAGATTGTTCGCGTAGAAGCCGACCGCCCGCGCGTTCGCCGCGCGCAGCCGAAAGCCGTGCCGGACCAGCATGCCGCCGATGACCGCCTGGCTGACCGCCGAGCTGTTCACCGTCGTCATGCTCTTGATCTTCGCCAGCTCGTCGGCCAGCCGGGAGCGGCGCCCGTCGCGGTCGATGACCGGCTGATCGGCGATGACGTAGCCGACGCGCGCGCCCGGCAGGCAGGTCTTCGCGAAGGAGCCGAGGTAGATCACCCGGGCGTCCTGGTCCAGGGCCTTGAGGGTGGGGCGCGGCGGACCGGGCTCGGCGGCGAAGAACCCGTACGGGTTGTCCTCGATGATCAGCAGGTCCTCCCGCGCCGCGACCTCCAGCAGGCGGCGGCGCGCCTCCACCGGCATGCTGGCGCCCGACGGATTGGCGAAATCAGGCACCAGATACAGCGCGCGCGGCCGGTCGCCCTGGTCGCGCAGCGCGCGCGCCGCGCGGGCCACCGCCTCGGGATCCGGCCCTCGGGCTTCGAGCCACTCCTCGGGCTCGGGCAGCGCGACGGTGCGGATGTCGAGCACCCTCGCCGCGCCGGTGATGCCGACATAGCAGGGCGAGCTGACCAGGATCACGTCCCGGCGTTTCGCGCACAACGCGCGCAGGACGAGCAGCATGCCCTCCTGGGCGCCGACCGTGATGACGAAGTCCTCCGGCGAGGCGGCTATCCCCTCGTCGTTCGCGACGGTCCGCGCGACCAGCTCGTGAATCAGCCCTTTGGTGCGGCCGTACTGGAAGAGCGCCGCGCGCACCTGCTGCTCGTCGTAGCCGAGTTCCCCGCGCAGATGACCGGCGAAGGCGTCCAGGCTCTCGTGCAGGTCCTCGAACGCGAAGAAACCCTCGTAGGGGCGGCCCGGAGCGAACGAGACGGCCTGCGGGTGGCGCGCGGTGACCTCGTTGAGGAAGGTCATCTCGTCGAGCAGCGGGTCGGACAGCGACGCGTGCAGCGCGTCGAGCCGCAGCGCGGCCGTCACCGGCCGTCGGCTTCCGCCGGCTCGTCCGCCGGCCCGAACGCGCCACGCAGCCGCCGCGCCGCGTACTGCACGGCCTCGCGGCCCTGGTCGAGCGTTCCCGCCATCGCGAAGAAGCCGTGCGGCATGCCCGCGTAACGCCGCACCTCGGCCGGCACCCCGGCCTTGTCCAGTCGCCGCGCATAATGCTCGCCCTCGTCCCGCAGCGGGTCGTACTCCGCGGTGATGACCGTGGCCGGCGGCAGACCACTGAGATCGGGCGCGCGCAGCGGTGACGCGAGCGGATCGAGCCCGTCCCGCTCGTCGGCGAGGTAGTGCCGCCAGTACCACTGCACCGAGTCGCGGTTGAAGAGCATCGGATCGGCGTTCTCACGCATCGAGGGTGTGTCACCGCCGTACTCGGTGTTCGGGTACACCAGCAACTGGTGCACGAGCGGCGGTCCGCCGCGTTCCCGGCTCAGCAGCGTGACCGCGGCGGCGAGGTTGCCGCCCGCGCTGTCGCCGCCGACCGCCACCCGCCGCGGGTCCAGGCCCAGCGTCGCGGCGTTGCCGGCGGCCCAGGTCAGGGCCGCCTGGCAGTCCTCGACGGCCGCGGGGAACGGGTGCTCCGGGGCCAGCCGATACCCGACCGACACCGTCGCGCAGCCCGCCGCGTTCGCCAGGCTGCGGCAGATCGCGTCGCAGGTGTCGAGGGTGCCCAGCACCCAGCCGCCGCCGAAGAAGTAGACCAGCGCGGGCAGGGCCCCGGCGCGGTCGGGCCGGTGGATGCGTATCGCCAGCTCACCGCCGGGGCCGTCGATCGTATGGTGTTCCACGGCCGCCACGGGTTCCGGCCGGCCGGCACCCGCGCGGATGTCGGCCAGGTCCGCCGCGCGGGCCTCTTCGAGCGTCATCGTGTACAGCGGCGGGGTACCCGCGGCCTCGCGCCGCGCGCGCAACGCCGCGGCCTGAGGGTCGAGCGGCATCGTCGTATCACCGATCCCTGATTCGTCCGGGGGCGTGGTTCATCCGTGCTCCTTCGCGACCGCGCGCACGGCCTGCCGCAGTTGCTCCGCGTTCGGCTGGAGCGCGCGGTCCAGCGCGAGGGCGAACGGGAGCACCGCGCCGTCCGGCCGGGTGATCCGGCGCGGCGGGGCGATCAGCCGCGACTCCTGCGCCGCGCTCGCCACGACCTCCGCGCCGATCCCGCAGCTGCGGTTGGAGTCGTCGATCACCACCAGCCTGCGCGTCTTGGCCAGCGAGAGGCTCAGCGCGGGCCAGTCGAACGGGTAGAGCGTGCGCGGATCGAAGACCTCGATCGACACCTCTTCGGCCAGTTCCGCGGCGACGGCGAGCGCGGTGTGCACCAGATGGCCGACCGCCACCACGGTCACGTCCGTGCCCTCGCGGTGCACGCGCGCCGCGCCGAGCGGGACGGCCTCCAGCTCCCGGGTGACGTCCTCGCGGACGCTCATCGCCGCGGACGGTGCGAAGAAGACGACCGGATCGGGGTCGCGGATGGCGGAGGCGAGCAGGCCGTACGCGTCCGTGGGCGTGGCCGGGACCACCGTCTTCACGCCCACGTGCGCGAACAGGCTGTAGGGATGATCAGAGTGCTGACCCGCCCAGCCCTCGCGCGATCCGGAACCGGGCACGACGTACGTGATCGGCGCGGCGGCCTGCCCTCCCGTCATCAGGCTGATCTTGTGTGCCTGGTTCGCGATCTGCTCGAAGACCAGGAACAGCAGCGAGGGGATCTGGAACTCGACCACCGGACGCCGGCCGCACAGCGCGGCGCCGAGCGCGAGCGAGGTGAACGCCTGCTCGGACAGCGGCAGGTCCACCACGCGGTCGCGGCCGAACCGGTCCTGCAGGCCGAAGGTGAGCCCGGCCATGCCGGCGCCGACGTCCTCGCCGAAGACGCACACGGCCGGGTCCGCCTCAAGCGCGTCAGCCAGCGCGCGATTGAGGGCCTTGGCATAGGAAAGAAGGCTCACGGCAGCGCTCCCGCCCGCGGACGCAGCCCGCTCGCGTAGAGGAAGTCGCAGGCTCCCGACGGATCGGGCGTCGCGCTGCCGAGCGCGAACTCGCGTGCGTCGTCCAGTTGCGCGGCGACCTGCGCGTCGATCGCGGCGCGCTCCGCTTCTGCGTCGGCCAGCGCCGCGGCCGCCGACTCCAGCGGGTCTCGGGCCCGCCAGGCGGCGATCTCCTCGGCGGTGCGGTAGGCGAGGCGGAACCGGCGCTCCACGGTGTGGTGCCCTTCGAAGCGGTAGGTCCGGCATTCCAGGAAGACCGGGCCGCGCCCGGCCCGGGCGCGGCCCGCGGCCGCGCTCGCCGCGCCGCGCACCGCCTCCACGTCCATGCCGTCGACTTCGAACGCTGCGACTCCGAAGCCGCACGCGCGTGCCACCGCGCTGCCCGCGACCGCGGCGGCGGCCGGCAGCGTGGTCGCGTAGCCGTTGTTCTCACAGACGAACAGCAGTGGCAGCTTCCAGATCGCGGCCAGGTTGAGCGTCTCAAGCAGCACGCCCTGGTTCAGCGCGCCGTCGCCGAAGAACGCGGCCACCACCCGGTCCGCGCGCGCCTGCTTCGCCGCCCACGCCGCGCCGGCCGCGATCGGGACCCCGGCGCCGACGATCCCGTTCGCGCCGAGGATCCCCAGCCGCAGGTCGGCGGCGTGCATGGATCCGCCGCGGCCCCGGTTCGACCCGGTCACGCGACCGGCCAGCTCGGCCAGCAGCAGGCGCGGCGGTACTCCCTTCGCCAGCACGTGGCCGTGTCCGCGGTGGGTGCTGGTGATCTGATCGCCGGGGCGCAGCGCGGCGCACACGCCCACCGCGACCGCCTCCTGCCCGATGTACGGGTGGGTTCCGCCGACGATGTGCCCGGACCTGACCAGCTCCAGCGCCAGTTCCTCGAAACCCCGGATGAGCCGGATCATCCGGTACCTGGCCGCCGGGGTGTCCAGCGGCTCGACGGATCGGGCCCCGGCGGAAGGCGGATCAGTGGACTGTGGATCAGCGGTCTGTGGGTCGACGGTCTGTGGATCAGCGGTCTGTGGGTCGACGGTCTGTGGGTCGACGGTCTGCGGCGCTCGATCGTCCAGCGCCCGGGTCATCGAGCCGCGTCCCAGATCACCGGGCAGAACTCCGGGTCCGCGTAGTCGGGCTCGCCCTCAGCCGTACGGCGCACCAGCACATCGTGGTTGTACACCACCGGCGTGCCGTCCGGCCGATCGTAGCGCCGGTACCGGTTCTCGCCGTCCTGCAGGTGCAGCGAGACCGCACGGCGCGGAACCTCGGCGAGGTTCGGGCCGCTGCCGTGGTACACGCGGCAATGGTGGAAGCTGACATGCCCGCGCGGGATCTCGACCGGGACCTTGCGAAGCTCGGCGCCGTTGTACTGCGCGTTGCGCTCCAGCAGCCGCTCCAGTTCGCCGCGGTCGCGCTGGGCGAAGTGCCGGCTGGAGTCGTCCCCGCCCGGGGCCTCCCGCCACCGGTGACTGCCGTCGATCATCGTGATCGTGCCCATGCGCTCGTCGCAGTCGTGGAACGGGATGAACGCGGTGAGCATCCGGTCCGAGCTACAGGTCTGCCAGTAGTGCCGGTCGAAGTGCCAGGGCACCAGGTTGCTCGGCTCCCGCGGGTTCGGCGGCTTGTAGATGAGCGTGGCCTGGAACACCCTGATCCGCTCGGCCTCGGCCAGCGCCGCGGCGACGGCGCCGAGCAGCGGCTTGCGCAGGATGCGTCCGGCGGTTTCGCACTCGTAGTGGATGTAGTCGTTGTGCCGCTGCACCGGTCCGTGCTCAGACCGCCAGGCGGCCAGGTTCGGCGGGCGCACCGGCAGCTCGCGCTCGCGCAGCCCCTCGTAGAACTTGTCGGTCGCGTCCTGCAACTCGTCGAGTTCGTCGTCGGTGAACAGGCGGCGGCCGGACAGGTACCAGCCGTGCTCCGCGTACCAGCGCACCTCGTCGGCGGTCGGCAGCGCCGCACGCTCCTGAGCACTGAGACCGTACGACGCGGCGATCTGCTCGGTGTCGATCATCACTTCCCCCTCTTTTCAGCCGTTGGCGGCGGAGCGCTGCCGCTCGACCGCCTCATACAGGGCCTTGATGTTCGCGGTGCCGAAACCGGCCGCGCCGCGCCGCTCGATCAGTTCGAAGAAGAAGGTGCCGCGCGGGTGGGTGGAACGGGTGAAGATCTGGAACAGCCGGCCGCCGTGGTCCTGGTCCATCAGGATGTTGAGCTCGCGCAGGGTGTCCACGGGGATGTCGGTGCCGCCGAGGCGCTCGGCGAGAGCGTCGTAGTAGGTGTCCGGGGTGCTCAGGAAGCCGACGCCGCGCTGCGCCAGAGTCCGCACCGAGCAGGCGATGTCCCCGGTGCGCAGTGCCAGGTGCTGCACTCCCGGGCCGCCGTGCGCCGCGAGAAAACCGTCGATCTGACCGGGGGCGCGGTCGGTGTCCGGTTCGAGCAGGGTGAAGGTCACCGTGTTGGACGGGCTCTGCACCACGACCGAGTCCATGCCCTGTTCGCCCACGGACACGTACTCCGCGAACGTGCGCGCGAAGCCGAGCGCCTGCTCGCAGAAGCGCACGGTGTCCTTCAACTCCCCGGCGGGCACGCACAGCGCGACGTGGTCCACGAGCCACGGTTGAGCGCCCGCCGCGAAGTCCGCGAAGTGCGCGGCGGCGCCCGGCTCGACGAAGCTCAGGGCCACGTCGCCGAACCCGGCGACAGTGCGCTGCGCGGCGTCGATGACATCGGCGCCCGAGCCGACCGCGCGGGCGTAGTCCTCCTGCGGGTCTTCGCAGCCGAGCGCGATGACGGCCACGCCGTCGCCGTGCCGCTCCACGTACTGCTGTGCGCGGTTGCCGGGCGCGGCCTCGGTCAGCACGAGGCTGATCCCGCCGAGGCCGAGTTCGGCCCCGCCCCGCGAGCGGCGGCGTGCCACGAATCCGTAGTCGTGGATCAGCCGCTCGGCCGCGGCGTCGGCGTCCTGCACGTGGAACTCGGTGTGCGCGATCCCCAAGATCGCCATGTTTCCCTCCCTAGATCGCGATGTACCGGCGGTGGGCGCCGGATCATCCATCCCCCGCGACGTACAGCGCAACAGCGCGGTCCCCGGCTGCGCCCGGGACGGTGCCTTGTTCGACCGCCAGCACCAGCGCCTCCCGCGCGTCGCCGTCGCCGATCAACACGGCGGCCGCGGTCAGCGCCTCGGCCAGGGACAGCCGGCAGGTCTGCTCCGGGGTCTCGCCGCGCCCGGTCGCCGCCGGACCCAGACTGATCACGGGTCCGGCCAGCCCCCATCGCGCCGCGACGTGTCCGAGCACGGCGTTCGGGTTGGACTGGAAGAACAGCAGGGGCGGCACCCGTGCGCCGGCGGCCACCGCCTCGGCGAGCGCGCGCGCCGTGCCCTGGTCGCCGCCCGCGCTGGCGAGCAGGATGCCGACGCCGGCGGCGCGCCGCGGCTCGGCGGCCGGCGGCTCGCCGAAAACCTGCCGCAGGCAGCGCTCGGCGACCTCGATCACGAGCGGATTGAAGCTGGAGACGATGAAACCCGGGACCGCGGGCGGCGCCGCGCCGTCGTCGGCCGGCTCCGGCCAGCACGCCCGCGCCAGCACCCGCAGGGAATCGGTCGCCGCCGCGCTTCGGACCGCCGAAACGACGGGCGCTGACTCCCAGGGCGCTGAGTCCCAGGACCCTGATTGCCAGCGCACCGAATCGGCGGGCGCCGAGTCTACGGGCGCCGAGTCTACGGGCGCCGAAACGGAGGGCGCTGATCCTACGGGCGCCGTGTGCGTGTGTTCGGAAACTGCCTGCACCGGCCCGGTCCCCACGGTCACGCGGCACCGACCAGCAAGGCGGTATTGGCGCCGCCGAAGGCGGAATTAACGCTGAGCGCATAACCCGGGCGGGCGGCGCGCGCCTCGCCGAGCACCAGATCGAGCCGGCATTCAGGGTCCTGCTCCAGAAAGCCGGCGTTGACCGGCAG
Source organism: Actinocrinis puniceicyclus (assembly GCF_018283645.1). GTDB lineage: Bacteria > Actinomycetota > Actinomycetes > Streptomycetales > Catenulisporaceae > Actinocrinis > Actinocrinis puniceicyclus. Next base: position 22,047 of record NZ_JAGSXH010000050.1, read on the forward strand.
CCGTCCCGTATTCAGCGCGAGCACGGTGACGATCAGTTCCAGCAGCGCCGACGCCTCCAGGGCGTGTCCATGCACCGATTTGGTCGAGCTCACCGGCAGGCGCTCGACGCCGTCGCCGAAGACCCGGCGCAGTGCGGCGGCCTCGGCTGGGTCGGCCAAGGGCGAGCCGGTCGCGTTCGCGTTGACGTACGCGATCTCTTCCGGCGCGGCCCCGGCGCGGCGCAGCGCCATACCGATCGCACGGGCCAGTCCTTCGCCGTCCGGGCGCGGCCTGCACACGTGATACGCGTCACCGGCGCCGCCCCACCCGGACAGCCTCGCCAGCGGCTCGACGCCGCGCCGACGTGCCGCGCCGACGGCTTCGAGCACGACGGCGGCCACGGCGTCGCCGAGCAGCAGACCCCCGCGACCCTTGCTGAACGGGCGGGCCGCACCGTCACGCGACAGCGCCCGCCCGGCGTCGAAGACGGCGAACGTGTCGGGTTCCACCAGATATCCCGCCGCGACGACGACCCGCTCGTGTCTGCCCGCGCGGATGTGCGCGGCGCCGTCGGCGACTGCCGTACTGGACGCGACACAGGCGCCCGTGTACACCCGGCACGGCGGTTGCGAACCGAACCGTTCCGCGATGCCCTCCGCCACCTGACCGGTGACGTCTGCGATCCTCAGGTCGCTGTGCACGGCGAGCAAGACAGGGGTCTGCGCCACGACCCCGCTTGGCTCGGCGTCGCGGTCGAGCCGGGCGCGCCGCAGCGCGCCGCCGATGACCTCGACCAGTTCTGACGCCAGTCCGTGGACCTCAGGCAGCTGCGCCGCATGACCGGTGCCGGTGCGAGACACATCGAACCGGGTCACCGGTCCGAACGCCGGGCGGCCGGCGAGTACGGCATCGAAGAGAGCCTCGGGCCCGCGTCCGCAACCGCTGACGACGCCGATACCGGTGATGCCGACCCCGCGCTGCGGCCGGGTGTCAGTGTCCGCCATCCGAGTTACCTACCGCCCCGCATCCGCCGGCGCGGCCGTGGTCAGAACACTGTTCAGCACGTCGAGTGCGTCCGTGACCGTCGCGATACGGGCCAGGTGCGCCTCGCTCAGTTCGAGCACCACCGCGTAACGCTGTTCCAGTTCGGTCACCAGCCAGGTCAGTTCGAGCGAGCCGAGCGTCTCGTCCACGCTCCGCGGGTCGCGGCCGCCGAGCGCCGCGATGATCTCGACCAGTTCCGACCGCTCGAGCAGCGGCGCGCGGCTCACCGAGCGCTACCTATGGCCCGGTGTGCAAGACCACTGGTTTGGTGTGACAAGCCGCCGCCCCGGTGCGAAAGTCCGCGCCGAGACGGCCCGGACGGCCCGCGCCGCGACGGCAGCGGAAGTGAGAACGCCCAGTGACGTGGTAATGAAGACAGCTGATCCCGCATCGGTTCCTCCCCTTTGTCGATGGTCGAAGCGTCGCCGGGGACGCTCAACCGCCGGCGGCCTCGGCTGCCTTCCGCAGGCCCGCCGGATCGCGCAGCAGCTTGCCGGTCGCCGTGCGCGGCAACGCCGGCAGCACACGCAGGTGTCTGGGTTGCTTGTAGGACGCCAGTTCCTGCCCGAGCCGCCGGCGGACCGCCTCGGCGCTCGTTGCGTCCGCCAGCGCGGCGTACGCCGTGATCACGCCGTCTTCGAACACGATGACGGACTCGGCCACGCCCGGAAGCGAGCCGAGGGTGTGCTCGACCTCGGTCAGATCGACCTTCAGTCCGCCGATCGAGACCTGCGAGTCGTTGCGGCCGAGGATCACCACGCGCCCGCCGTCCTGCGCGCGCGCCGCGTCGCGAGTGTGCAGCCAGCCGTCCGACCAGCGCGCCGGATCCGTGGCGCCTAGATACGGCGACGCGGGCATCAGGATATGGAGCTCGCCGTCGCGCACCTCCAGGCAAAGCCCCGCGGTCGGTTCCACCGCCGGATGCAACTCGCCGGTCAGGTCGGTCGCGATGACCCCCAATTCGGTCATCCCGTACATCGTGCCGAGCGGCACGCCGTACCGGGCGGCGAACGCCGCGGGCACGCCCGGTCGCACCAGCTCGCCGGCAACGATCATCCGTGCGAAGTGGGGAAGGCCGGGCGGTTGTGCGACGCCGGAGAGCAGTTCGGCGTAGAAGGGCACGCCGATCACGGTGGTCGGCCGCTGGTCCCACGAGACCGCGTCCAGGATCCCGGCCGCGGTGAGCCGTTCCGGCAGCACCAGCTCGACGCCGGCGTGCAGCGCGTGCAACAGCCCCCCGACCAGGCCGAGCACGTGCACCATCGAGGCGAGCAGCACGATGCGTTCGCCGCGGCGCGGAAACCGAGGCAGCAGCGCGTAGCGTCCGAGCTCTGCTTCGAGGTCGGCCGCGGTGCGCCCGATGACCTTCGAAGGGCCCGTAGAACCGGAGCTGAGCTGGATCAGCGCGTGCCCGGTCTCGGCGGGCCGTCCCCGGCGCAGCGCCGTGGCGACCGGCTCCACGTCGGCGTATCCGCGCAACGCCGCGCCGCCCGGCGCCTTGGTCCCCTGCACGAGCACCTGTGGGGCGAGCCGGTCCAGCGCGCGGCGCACCTCCGCTTCGGCGAGGCGGTGATCCAGCAGGCTGACCTGTCCGCCGAGCCGCCACGCGGCCAGCAGCGTGGCCACGTAGCCGGGGGAGGGCGGCAGGCACAGCGCCACCGTGCCGCCGGCGGCCAGACCCGCGTCCGCCAACTGCCGCTGCCGTTCGGCGACCTGGGCGCGCAGAGTGCCGCGGTCGCACGGCCGGCCGAAGCGCAGACAAGGGTCGTCCTCGCCGCCGGAGAGCAGGACCCGATCGACCCACGCGCCTTGCTGCGGGCCGGTCTGCGCGCTGCTGCTCAAAAGACTGGTCAACACGACTCCACGGCTCAGCTCGTCGAGCGTCGGTGGCGGGGCTGGACTGCGCTCAAGGCGGATCCCCCCACGGCGGATCCGTTCAAGGCGGACCCGTTCAAAGAAAGGGGTGGATCCGGCGGCGAGGTCTCGCGCGGCCCGAGCCTGTCACTTCCGTCACACCCGAGTCAATGGTCTAGACCATTTTGGGCGGTGGTCCGGCCGGGCGCCGGGGAACCGCGCCTGTCGGCGACATGATCGAGGCGCCGCGGTCGTGAAAGTTGCACCGGTCCATGCGCCACAGGCCACTGATCCGCAAGCGGCAAGCGGGTTTCGGCACTGAATCCGTGCCGTTGCGTTGACTTCGCCACGCCCCCGGCGCGAGAGTCGGACCCCGCGCCACGGCGAGCGCGGCCGCGACGCGATGCCCGGCCGCATCCGGGTGCCCGAGAGGGGGGGAGTGTGTCGCAACCGCTCACGCTCGAAGAGTTCGAGCATCAGGGCTCTGCGCGTATGCCACCGGACGTTCGCGACTACATCGGCGGTGGCGCGGGCCGGGAACAGACCCTCGCGGCCAGCCGTGCCGCGTTCGACCGTTTCGCCCTGCGGCCGCGCGTACTGGTCGACGTGCGCGCGCCGGACCTTTCGGTCCGGCTGCTCGGTACGTCGCTCGCCGCGCCGATCGGGGTGGCTCCCATGGCCTTCCACCGGCTGGTGCATCCGGACGGAGAGCAGGCGACGGCGCGTGCGGCCGGCGCCGCCGGAGCACTCTTCGTCACGAGCATCTTCGCCAGTCAGAGCCTTGAGGACATCGCCGCGGCGGCGAGCGGGCCGCTGTGGCTCCAGCTCTACTGGCTGCGCCGCCGCGAGGCGCTCGCCGACCTCGCGCAGCGGGCCGAGGCGGCCGGATATCGAGCCCTGATGCTCACCGTGGACGCCGCGCGGGTCGCACGCCGACTGCGCGACGTGCGCAACTCCTTCAGCGTTCCGCCGCACATCCGCGCGGTCAACCTCGACGCGGCGCTGCCCGAGATCGCGGCCTACGGCGCCGCGGGCATCTCGGCGATCGAAGCGCACTCGCGCGACCAGTTCGACGCCGCGGTCACCTGGCGGGACCTGGAGTGGCTCACCTCGCGCACCCGGCTGCCCCTCGTCCTCAAGGGCGTGCTCACCGCCCAGGACGCGCTGCTCGCCGCCGAACACGGCGCCGCGGCCGTCGTCGTCTCCAATCACGGCGGCCGGCAGCTCGACGCGGCGGTGCCCGGCCTCATCGCGCTTCCCGAGATCACCGACGCGGTCGCGCACCGCATCCCGGTGCTCTTCGACGGAGGCGTGCGCTGCGGCGCGGACGCCGCGAAGGCGCTGGCCCTGGGCGCGCGCATCGTCCTGGTCGGCCGGCCGGTGCTCTGGGGCCTGGCCTGTGCGGGCCGCGACGGAGCCGCCGCCGTGCTCAAGCTGTTGCGCGACGAACTCGAAGAGGTCATGGTCCTGTCCGGACGGCCGAAACTCGCCGACTTCGGACGCGACGCCGTCGTCGAGCTATGAAAGGGCATTTAGTCCTGTTTCGAGTCGGAGTACAACGATAAGCGTTGTATTCTTCCAGGTCACCCGATGTACCGGTCGTTGTGGCCTCAGGTTTCGAATTCACTTTGATCGTGGCGTGCGTTGGTGCAAAGCTGCTACAAAGTCATGGGCCGGGCGGCCCGTCGGGGTCATAACATGAGTGCTCGTCTCATTCGCCGGGCACCGCTGGCGGGTCATATCCACAGCGTGGGGGAACCGAACGTGCACAAGCGCCAGTCCGCGGTCTGCGCCGCGGTCGCCGGGATCGGGATTCTCGTCCCGGCGACGGCGCACGCGGACTCCGCCGCCGACTCCGTCAAGGCGTTGCCGGTGAATGCGTTGTCGAACAGGCCGCTGTCCGCCCCCGCGCTGCTCCCGCCGGGCCGCACCGCGGCTCGCACGGTGCGGACGCACGCGGCCGGACCGCTCTCCCCGAGCCTGAGATTCAGTGATGTGGGCATGCTCAGCGTGGCGGGCTTCGCCGCGGACCAGAACTGGATCGCCGGCACCTCCTACTCCTTCGACTTCGGCGACGGCAGCGCACCGGTGAGCACTTCCGGAAGTGCCGTCAGCCACAGCTACTCGAAGCCCGGCACCTATCCCGTCACCCTGACCGAGACCGACCCGGCCGGTGACTCCGCGACCGTCACCGCGCCGTACACGACCAGGGGCACGAACTTCAGCCCGTATGGACCGACCCGGCTGCTCGACACGCGCAACGGGACCGGCGCGCAGCAGGGTGCCGTCGCGCCCGGCGACACGATCAGGCTCAAGGTCGCGGGGGTCGGCTCGGTTCCGGCGAACGCCGCGGCGGCCGTGCTGAACCTGACCGTCAACTCGCCGACGGCGGCGGGCGTCATCACCGCTTACCCGGACGGCGACCGCGCCGCACCGGGCACCGCGAGCGTCGACTTCGCCGCCGGGCAGACGGTCGCCACGCTCGCGGTGGCGCAGCTCGGCGCCGACGGCACGGTGGACCTGCTCAACAACAGCTCCGGCACCGTGCAGGTGATCGCCGACATCACCGGCTACTTCACGCCGGCCGCCGCGGCCGGCTACACCTCGCTCTCGCCGGTGCGCCTGCTGGACACGCGCAAGGGCATCGGAGCGCCGGCCGGCGTCGTCGGCGCGGGCAAGGCGGTCACGCTGACCATCGCGGGCGCGGACGGCGGCCAACTGCCCGGCTCCGGCATCACGGCCGTCGCGCTCAACGTGACGGCCACCGGCACACTGGGCACCGGCTATGTCACCGCCTACCCGGACGGCACCACCCGGCCGGCGACCTCGAACGTGAACTTCACCGCCGGCCAGGTCGTGGCGAACACGGTCATCGTCCCGGTCGGCAGTGACGGGAAGATCGACCTGTACAACTCGAGCACCGGAACGCAGATCATCGCGGACGTCGACGGCTACTTCAGCGCGGGCGGCACGAACGCCTACCTTCCCATGGACCCTGACCGCATCGACGACACCACCTCGGACGGCTGGGGCCCGATTCCCGGCGCCGGGGTGCGGGAACTGGGCCTCATCTACACCGCCGATCCGGACACCGGCGACCCGGTCCCGATGGCGCTCGGCATGAACGCGTTCGTCATGACCACCACCGTGACCAACACCGCGCAGAGCGGCTATCTGACGGTATATCCGTTCGGCGTGACGCGGCCCGTCGTGTCGAACCTCAACTTCGCAGCCGGCCAGACGGTCGCCAACCTCTCGCTGGCCACCGCCGGCACGGACGGCGCGCAGAACGTCAAGGCCGTGGACTACTACAACGGCACCTCAGGCTACTTCGACGTCAGGACGGATCTGACCGGGGTCTTCGGCACTTATTAGCCGACCACCGGCGGACCGCCTTGTTGTCGCCCACAGGCTCCGGTGCTTCGGGACGGATTCCCGAGGCGTCCGGTTTCGCCGCTCCCGAGGGGGGACGGCGGCTTACAGCACCACCGCACGAGACTTGGGGATTCATGTGAACAAATCCAGCAGCGCGGCGCCCGGGGAGCCTTACCAGGCCTCGCCCCGGCGCGCGCGGCGGACGGCCATCCCGGCTGTCGCCGTGAGCCTCGCGGTCGGCGCGGCCCAGGTGGCGCTCGCGGCGCCCGGCCACGCGGCGGCGCCCGTCCGGGTCGCCGTCGGCGGCGCGCCCACGGTGCCGCACAGCGCCAAGGCCGCCGCGGCTCCGGCGGACTCGACGAAGCTCAGCATCGACATCGAGCTCAAGACGCCGACCTCGGCCCAGTTGCCCGCGCTCGCCGCGGCGCTCAACGATCCGAAGTCGCCGAACTACCACCACTTCCTGGCCAAGGGGCAGATCGCCCAGCAGTTCGGTGCCTCCGCGGCCGAAGTCGCGGCCGTGGACGCCGCGCTCAAGGCCGCGGGCCTGACCCCGGGCCCGGTTTCCGCGGACGGCCTCTTCGTTCCGGTGACCGCCACGGTCGGCCAGGCGAAGAACGCGTTCGGCACCGGCTTCGCGGGTTACCGCTACGCCGGCCGCGCCGTCTACGCGAACACCAGCGCGCCGAAGTTCGACGCCGCGGTCTCGGCGGACATCGCCGGGGTCGTCGGTCTCGACAACATCGCGTACGCGGTGCCGCACCACGTCACCTCCGGCAAGCAGGCCAAGAGCACGGTGCAGTCCTCCGCCGTCAAGTCCCACGCCGCGGTGAAGTCGAACACGGTGCAGCCGAACTACGCGGTACCGACGTGCTCGAACATCAACACGATCTACAACAGCCCGTCGTTCAACCTGCACGACGGCACCAACTACTACACGGCCGACGTTCTGGCCAACATCTACGGCACCGGTTCGCTGCTCAACGGTGGCAACAACGGCTCCGGCGTGACCGTCGCGGTCTTCGAGCTCGAAAGCTACGACCCGGGCGGCTTCAACGACCTGAAGAACTGCTACGGCATCTCCACCCCGATCAGCCAGGTCTCGGTCGACGGCGGTCCGACCGCCCAGCCCAACATGTACACCGGCGTCGGCATCGAGTCGGCGCTCGACATCGAGAACATCGCCACCATGGCGCCCGGCGTCTCGATCATCGACTACGCCGGTCCGGACTGGAACCTGAACTCCACCACCGACACCCAGGTGCTGGACACCTACAACCGGATCGTCACCGACGACTCCGCCAAGGTGATCTCCAGCAGCTGGGGCCAGTGCGAGGCGCAGGCCAACCCGTCCACGATCTCCGCGGAGAACTCCATCTTCTCCGAGGCGGCGATTCAGGGCCAGACGGTCATCGCGGCCTCCGGCGACTCCGGCGACACGGGCTGCTACGACCCGACCGCCACGTCACCGGACAGCGAGCTGTCCGTGGACGACCCGGCCAGCCAGCCCTTCGTGCTCGGCGCGGGCGGCACCACCATGCACGGCCTGACCAACAACTCGATGGTCGAGTCCGCGTGGAACTCGGTGCAGACCGACGGCAACGGCCACTACTACTACGGTGCGACCGGCGGCGGTGTCTCCACGAACGCGGCGCCGTCGTTCCAGCAGTACGTCACCGCGGCCGGATACTCGGCGCACTGCGCCGCGGCCGCGACCAGCGGCTGCCGTCAGGTTCCTGACGTCGCCGCGCTGGCCGACCCGGCGCAGGGCTACGTCATCGACGAGTACTACTACGACGGCAACCCCGCCGACACCGGGAACTACTACAACATCATCGGCGGCACCAGTGGCGCCGCACCGGTGTGGGCGGCGATCTACGCCCTCGCCGACGCCAGCGCCGCATGCCAGGCCGGCACGCCGGCCGGTCAGGCGGCCCCGGCCCTCTACAAGGCCGCCAAGACCCCGGACAAGTACTCCGTCTTCCGCGACGTGACCGCGGGCAACAACGGCATCTCCGCTTACAACGCGGCTTACAGCTACCCGGCGAACGCCGGCTACGACATGGCGACCGGCTGGGGCTCCCCGATGGCGCCGGGCGTCGTCGCCGTCGCCTGCGCGGGCAGCGTCGAATCCGCGGCGAGCTACTACGTGCCGAACGGCCCGACACGCATCCTGGACACCCGGTACAACATCGGTGGCGCCGGCCCCGTCGCGGCGAACGGCGGCACGGTCAAGCTGCAGATCACCGGTCAGAACCACGTCCCCGCCTCGAACGTCACGGCCGTCGTGCTCAACGTGACGGCGACCGCGACCCACGCCACCGGCTACGCAGTCGTCTACCCGGACGGCAGCGCGATGCCGGCGACCTCCAACCTCAACTGGGTCGGCGGGCAGGTCGTGCCCAACCTGGTCACCGTGCCGGTCGGCGCGGGTGGCAAGGTGGACCTGGTCAACGAGTCCGGGGGCACCGTGCAGTTCATCGCGGACCTCGCGGGCTACTTCACGACGGACTCCACCAGCGCCTCCACCTACACGGCAGTCGGTCCGGTCCGGGCGATGGACACCCGTCACGGGATCGGCGTCCCGACGGGCAAGGTCGGCTCGACCAGCACCGTCAGCCTCCCGGTCGGCGGCACCACCGTCGGCTCCGTGACGATTCCGTCCGGAATCAGCGCGGTGGCGATGAACGTCACGGTGACCGCCCCGACCGCGAGCGGCTACGTGACGGTCTACCCGAACCAGGACGCCGCGGGTAACCCGGTGACCCGGCCCACCGTCTCCAACCTCAACTTCTCGGCGAACCAGGTCATCGCGAACATGGTGATCGTCCCGGTCGGCAAGGACGGCAAGGTTGACTTCTACAACGGCAGCGGCGGTCCGACCGACCTGATCGCCGACGTGGCGGGTTACTTCACCGTCGGCACCGCGGGCGCGAAGTACCACGCGCTCGGCCCGGACCGGCTCGTGGACACCCGCATCGGCCTGGGCACCTCCGGACCCGGCACCCTCGGGGCGAACGGCACTCTCGGTCTGCCGCTCCCGGCCAGTGCCACGGCCATCCTGGCGAACGTGACGGTGGCGCAGGCGACCGCGACCGGCTACCTGACCGCCTACCCGGCGGCCTCCACCCGGCCGGTCGTGTCGAACCTGAACTTCACGCCGGGCGTGTCGGTGCCGAACCTGGCGATCGTGCCCAACAGCGGGCAGGTCGACTTCTTCAACGGCTCCGGCGGCACGGTCCGGGTGATCGTCGACCTCGGCGGTTACTTCAGCGCCAGTTGACACCGCACGTCTAAGCAGTACCGCGGTTATGCAAGACCAGCAGTGATGTGAACAGGCCGGGGCCCGGCGGATTCGTCCGCCGGGCCCCGGTCGTCTCGGTTCCTCGGTTCCTCGGTTCCTCGGTTCCTCGGTTCCGCGCTCAGCTCAGCGCACGTTCGCCTGGTGGGCCGAGGACGGCGCCGGTTCGCCGCGCTCAGCCGCGGCAGGGCCCTTGTGCGTCGCCACCTCGTCGCGCCGCGCCGAGGCCGGCCGACCCCCGGTCACCCGCAGCACGTCCAGAGCCATCAGCGCCATCGTCGCCGCGGGGCCGGCGATGGACGCGACGGCGGCGGTGGTCAGCGGACCGAGCGGCACCGCGAACACCACGAACATCGTCACCACCCCGAGACACCACGCGAACAACACGGTCTGCTGCCGGTTCAGCGCGGTCAACGCGGACTGCAGGATGTTCGCCACCAGAAGGAAGAGCGTGCCGAGGGACAGTTCCATCAACAGCACGGCCGACAACCGCACCTTCGCGCCCATCACGGTGGTCAGCACCCACGGGCCGACCAACCCGCTCGCCACGATCCCCGCGATCCCGGCCGCGACGCAGATCGCCACCAGCGCGGCCGTCGTGCGGCGCACCTCGGCCATCCGCCCGAGCGCCGCCGCGGCCGTCAGCCTGGGCAGCAGCGGGGCCTGGAGCGGGAAGAGGATCAGCAGCCCGAGCCGGGTCAGCCCGACCGCCGAGGCGACCGAGATGGCCAGCTTCGAGTCGGTGGTGAGCCGGCCGGTGACCACGAGCGGCATCGCGTACATCAGCACCTGGCCGGCCAGGACACCGCCGGTGAGCCGGGCCAGCCGCGCCGCCGCCTGGTTCGCGGTCTCGGGCGCGGTGTCCAGCACGGTGTTGTCCAGAGCGCTGCCGTCCGGCGCGGCGTTGCCCGCAGACGCGTTTTCCGGCGCGGTGTCAACGACCGCCTGGGCCTGGACGGCCTCGGCCGGCGGGGCGTTCGCGGCGGCTGTCTCGGTCGCGCCGAGCGCATCAGCGTAGGGAATCGGCGCGCGCGCGACGAGTAGTCCGGACACCGCGGCCACCATCGGACCCAGCGCGAAAACCAGTCCCTGGGACCAGGTGGATCCGAGTGCGAGCGCCGCCAGCACGATGCTCGGCAACAGCCGCGCCAGGCCCTCGACCACCATCGTGATCGCGTAGGAGCGGAACTGCCGGCGCCCCGAGAGCACCCCGCGCACCAGAAAAGAGGCCCAGATCCCGGCCAGGCCGATCAGCAACTCGGCGAAAACGGCCCAGTCGCCGTACATCCAGTGGTGCGTGACGAACGGGCTCGCCGCACACACCAGCGCGAGCGTGCCGACACCGACCCAGGCCGCGTTGCGCACCTGGTGCCGGATCACCTGCGGCTCCGAGTGCCCGAGCGCCAGCGCCCGGCTCACGGCCCGGGTCATCTCCTGCTCGAAGGCCGCGAACATGCCGGTGCCGATCGCGGCGAGCAGGAAGTAAAGGCCCGGAAGCGGCGCGACCCGGATCGGCGGCATCGAGTGGTTCACGACGGCGATGAATCCGGATCCGGCGGCCGCGGACAACCCCAGCCCGGTCGCCAGCAGGACGACCGGCCGGTTCAGCAGGGACGCCAGGCGCGTTCCACGGCCCGGATCGGGTGCGGTATCCATGACCCAGGCATGGTAGCGCAGCGGAAGATCACGGCGGCCGGCACGCAAGTGCAGCCCCCGTGTGTATTCGAGGGCTGCAAGATCAACGTAGCGCGATCCGCACCGAAGTCCAGGCTCGGCAGGTATCGCTTGCATTGCGATCGCCGCGCGGGTGACCGTCGCGCGGCCCGCCGCGGTCCCGCGATCCTGTCGTTCTCGCGCGTATTCGCGCGACCCGTCCGTGCACCCGTCCGCGCACCCGTCCGTGCGGCACGCGGGCCCGGGGTGCAGGATATGCCGCATGAGCGAGAACGATGCATTCCTCTCCGCGACGGTAAGGATCACCGGGCACGGCGGAGCCGAGATCGAGGCCTATGCGGCCCTGCTCCAGGACGAGACCGCGCGCGGCGGGGTGGTGGTCATCCATCACCTGCCCGGGTATGACGAGGCGACGAAGGAGATCGTGCGGCGGTTCGGCCACCTCGGCTACAACGCGGTGATGCCGAACCTGTTCTGGCACGACGCGCCCGGCGCCGCCCCGGACGACGCGGCGGCGGCGGGCCGGGCCAAGGGCGGGGTGCCGGACGAGCGGCTGGTCGGCGACGTCGCCGGCGCGGCCGAGTATCTTCGTTCACTGCCGAACTCCAACGGCAAGGCCGGCGTCATCGGCTTCTGCTCCGGCGGGCGCCAGTCCGTCCTGGCCGCGTGCAGCCTGCCCCTGGACGCGGCGGTGGACTGCTACGGCGCCTTCGTCACCGGTGACCCGTCCACCATCCAGGGCCACCCGATGCGCCATGTCGCCCCGCTCTACGACAAGCTGCCCGACCTGCACTGCCCGCTGCTCGGGCTGTTCGGCGCGGACGACCAGCACCCGTCCGCGGCCGAGGTCGCGGAACTCGAGCAGATCCTGACCAAGCTCGGCAAACCCTTCGAGTTCCACAGCTACCCGGACGCCGGCCACGCCTTCTTCATGGTCGAGCGGCCCGCGTTCCGGCCCGCGGCGGCGAAGGACGGCTGGGAGCGCATCGGCTCGTTCTTCGGCAAGCACCTGAGCGCTTAGGGGGCGTCTATGTGCACTTACATCACCGCCAAGGTCGACACCGAGGGCAGCGGCAAAGGCGCCGAGGGCTGGTTTCCTCTGACGCAGACCACCGTCTACTTCGACCACCCCGTGCACGCGGCCGCCGAGCACACGCTCAACATCGACTTCCGCAACCCGGGCCGCGGCGCCGGCGCGCGCGTGGCGGTGGAGTTGACCGCGGAAACCGCGCGGGCGCTGGCGAAGGCGATCATGGAAACGCTCGACGCCGTCCCGCAGGACCTCACTTAGCGCCCGGCTGACATCGCCGGCCGCCGGCCGGATGCGGCGGGTACCTCACCCGTCCATCTGGCCGGTCAGCGAAACGTTGCCGTTGTGCGGGCTCACCTGCCCGCCGATCACGATGTTCTTCGGGTCCGGCTTCGGGCTGGCGAACAGCAGGTGCGAGATCTGCAGGTTCGTGTACTCCGGCCGCGGCACGTGGTTCATGATCTTCAGGGCCTGGTCCTGGCCCGCCGACTCCACGTCGAAAAGGCCGTAGCCCAGCGCGCGCCCGATCCCGGAGCGCCGGTAGGCCATGTCCGTCAGCCGCGAGACCGGCATCGAGCGCACCGTCGTGCTGATGATGCCCTCGATGACCACGATCCGCTTGTTGGTCAACACGAAGAAGCGGTCCGCCCACTCGCCGATCTGCAGCGCGGCCCAGCCGAGCACGACCAGCAGCACGATCAGCAGCATCCCGCCGACGCCGAAGAGCTTGTTCTGCACCAGCCAGGCGATCCCGTAGGCGAGCGCGCCGACGATCACCGCCGCCAGCAACTGCGCGCGCGCGTCGGCCTTGCGCAGCGCCATCGCCTTGCGGATGTCCCAGACCGTGGCGAGCGCCCACAGCACCCAAAGTCCCCACAGCAGCCAGGCCACGTTCAGTGCGCTGCCGGTCCTGACCGGCTGCGAGACGTTGACCGCGATCGTGACGAACACGCCGACGACGGCGAGCGCCACCGGCTGGATCAGCGAGGCCCAGTGGAAGCGGGTGTGGATCACGACCTTCTCGTCGGGGTCGAGGAACTTCCTTATGTGCCCCGGTGCCTGGCTGGACGCGATCGACGGGAACATGGTCATCGGCGGCTAGTGGACGTTGCTGTGGAAGCTGACGATGTTGCCGATCGAGTGGAAGAAGTTCGACACGAACACGAACACGTCCTTGACGAATCCGGCTGTGGTGTTCGGATCATGCACTATCCAGAACACGACGAACAGAACGAGGCCCCATTGGATGGCCGGCTTGGCCTTCGGCATGACGATCGCGACCCTTCCCCTCCGAACGCGACACCGACGCATCGACCTGACCGGCCCGCGTGGGTCAGACCGCTGACGACGGACCACGTGTAGCACGTAAGTCCCTGACCGGTACCAGCGTAGCCTGATCCGCTTCGCTCCGGCTGACTTCAATAGGGGTACCCGGCGCGGCGGGGGCCGGAAACCGGGACGGCGCAACGTGATCGGGGTCGCGGACCGTCCGGCTCCGGGCTCGCGGTGCTTCGGCAGTCGGTTCGCGCGCCCCGCGTGCGCCCCCGGGCGACCGCGCCGGACGCCCGGCGGCGCCGCGGTCAAGGACCGGACGCCGGTGATATTGGTGTCGCCGGTTACTTCCCCACGGTGCTACCGCCAGGTACGGTGCACGCCATGCGTATCGGAGTGCTGTCGGAAACCAGACCGGGCGAACGCCGGGTGGCGCTGCCGCCCGAGGCGGTGTCGGCGCTGTGCGCCGCACCGGACACGACGGTGACCGTCCAGTCTGGCGCGGGCCGCCATCTCTACGCCACCGACGACGACTACCGAGCCGCCGGCGCCGAGATCGTCGATTCGGCTCAGCAGCTCGCCTCCGGGTCGGACGTGCTCGCGGTGGTCAACCCGCCGGAACTGACGGTGATCGCCGCACTACCCGCCGGCGCGAGTCTGCTCGGTCTGCTCAATCCTTTCCAGGAAGCGCAGGCGATGCTCGCCGCCCGCGATCACGGCGTGACGGCATACGCACTCGAACTTGTACCCCGCATCTCCCGAGCGCAGAGCGTCGACGCGCTTTCGTCTCAGGCGCTTGTCGCCGGATATCGCGCCGCGCTGGTCGGCGCGCAACTGCTGCCGCGCTTCTTCCCTCTGTTCATGACCGCGGCAGGCACCATCCCGCCGGCCCGCGTGCTGGTGCTCGGCGCCGGGGTCGCGGGTCTTCAGGCCATCGCGACCGCGCGCCGGCTCGGCGCGGTGGTCAGCGGCTACGACGTGCGTTCCGCCGCCGCGGACGAGGTGCGCTCGCTCGGCGCCACCTTCGTCGAACTGCACCTGGAGACGCAGGAGGGCGCCGGCGGCTACGCCAAGAGCCAGAGCGCTGATTTCGCGGCGCGGCAGCACGCCGCGCTCGCGCCGTACGTCGCCGAGTCGGACGTGGTGATCACCACCGCCGCGATTCCCGGCCGCACCGCGCCGCTGCTGGTGACCGAGGAGATGGTCGCGGCGATGCGGCCCGGCTCCGTCGTGGTGGACCTGGCCGCGCAGAGCGGCGGCAACTGCGCGCTGTCCAAGCCCGGCGAGACCGGCGTCTTCAACGGCGTGTCCGTGTGGGGCGGGGCGGACGTGCCCTCACAGCTTCCGGTGCACGCGAGCAAGCTGTACGGAGCGAACATCTCGGCGTTCGTCGCGCTGCTGCGCGCCGGGGACATGCAGGACGAGATCCTGGCCGGCTCCCGGGTCACCGAGGGCGGCCGCTTCGTCCACGAAGCGGTACGCAACGCGCTCGCTCCCGGCGAACCGGAGCCCGAACCGGAGCCCGAACCGGAGCCCGAACCGGTGCCCGAGCCGGTGCCCGCATCCGATCAGAGCGAACCGGAGCCGGCGGCCCCAGCACCGGAGCAAGCGCAACAACCCGAGCAGTCAAACCAGTCCACTCAACCGGAGTAGGTGGCGCGTGGCGAACCAGATCGGTGGCATGGGTCTGCTGACCATCTTCGTGCTCGCGGTGTTCGTGGGCTTCGAGGTGGTCTCCAAGGTCTCCTCCACCCTGCACACACCCCTGATGTCCGGGGCGAACGCCATCCACGGCGTCGTCCTGGTAGGCGCCATCCTGATCACCGGTGTCTCGTCCGGCCCGGCGCAGATCACCCTCGGGCTGATCGCGATCGTGCTCGGCACGGTGAACATGGTCGGCGGTTTCGTGGTCACGGACCGGATGCTGCGGATGTTCTCCGCCCGGCGCGGCGAGGAGCGCAGATGAGCACCGGAGCGCAGTTCGGCTACCTGATCGCCGCGATCTGCTTCATCCTCGCGCTGAAGGGGCTGTCCGCGCCGAAGACCGCCCGCTACGGAAACTGGGCCGGGGCTGCGGGCGCGGTCATCGCGGTGGCCGTCACGCTCAGCGTCGGCCACCTCCAGCACCTCGGCCTGATCCTCGGCGCGGTCGCGGTCGGCGCGGTGATCGGCGTCCCGGCGGCCACCCGGGTCAAGATGACCGCGATGCCGCAGCTGGTGGCGATCTTCAACGGGGTCGGCGGCGGGGCGGCCGCGCTGGTCGCCCTGATCGAGTTCCTCACCGTGGCTTCGCAGTCCTCGAAGATCGCGATGGGCGACCAGGCGGCCACCGTGTTCACCGTCCTGGTGGGCTCGGTCTCCTTCGCCGGCTCCATGGTCACCTTCGCCAAGCTCCAGGAGCTGATGACCACCCGGCCCGTGGTGCTGCCCGCCGGCCGCTGGATCTCCGGGGCGGTCTTCGTCGCGGCCGTCGGCCTGGCCGTCGCCGGGCTGCCGGTGCGCTCGACCGGGCTGCTGGTCACGCTGCTGCTGGTCTCCCTCGGCCTCGGCGTGCTGTTCGTGCTTCCGGTCGGCGGCGCAGACGTGCCGATCGTCATCTCCCTGCTCAACGCGTTCACCGGCCTGACCGTCGCGGCCTCCGGCTATGTGCTGGGCAATACGCTGCTGATCGTCGCCGGCACCCTGGTCGGCGCGTCAGGCACGATCCTCACCCGGCTGATGGCCGCCGCGATGGGTCGCCCGTTGACCGGCATCCTGTTCGGCGCGTTCCGGGCGAGCGTCGCCGGCCCGGCCGCGGCGGCGCAGAACCGCCCGGTGCGCTCGGGCACCCCCGAGGACATCGCCATCCTGCTCGGCTACGCCCGCAAGGTGATCGTCGTCCCGGGTTACGGGCTCGCGGTCGCGCAGGGCCAGCACACCATCCGGGAACTGGCCGACCTGCTCACGGCGCGTGGGGTCAAGGTCGCGTACGGCATCCATCCGGTGGCCGGTCGCATGCCGGGTCATATGAACGTGCTGCTCGCCGAGGCGAACGTGCCCTACGAGTCGCTGCTGGAGATGGACGAGGCGAACATGGAGCTCTCCAGCGCGGACGTGGCCTTGGTCGTCGGCGCCAACGACGTGGTCAACCCGGCTGCGCGCACGAGCCCAGGCGCCCCGATCTACGGCATGCCGATCCTCAACGTCGACAGCGCCGCCGCCGTGGTGTTCTGTAAGCGCTCGCTGCGCCCGGGCTTCGCCGGCATCGAGAACGAACTGCTCTACGACCCCAAGACGACGCTGCTGTTCGGCGACGCCAAGGAGAGCCTGAGCAAGGTCGTCGCCGCCGTGAAGGCCCTGTGACCGCAAGCCCTGTGACCGCAAGCCCGGTGCCGCGCGCCGGGACCTCCGCTTAGACGACGCCGTACAGCCGGTCCCCGGCGTCCCCGAGACCCGGCACGATGTAGCCGTGCTCGTTGAGATGGTCGTCCACGGCGGCGGTCACGACCGTCACCGGGATCGGGTGTCCGGCCAGCTCCTGGTCGAGCTTCGCGATGCCCTCCGGCGCGGCGAGCAGGCAGATCGCGGTCACGTCCCGGGCTCCGCGCGCGGCCAGCAGCCGGATCGCCGCGATCAGCGTGCCGCCCGTCGCCAGCATCGGGTCCAGCACGTAGCACTGCCGGTCGGAGATGTCGTCCGGGAGCCGGGTCGCGTAGGTCGAGGCGACCAGGGTGCCCTCGTCGCGCACCATGCCGAGGAATCCGACCTCGGCGGTCGGCAGCAGCCGCACCATCCCATCGAGCATGCCGAGGCCGGCCCGCAGGATCGGCACCACCAGCGGTTTCGGCGCGGCCAGCCGTACACCGCGGGCCGGGGAGACCGGGGTCTGCACCTCCAGCGGCGAGACCCGTACGTCCCGAGTCGCCTCGTAGGCGAGCAGCGTCACCAACTCGTCCGAGAGCCGGCGGAACGTCGGGGAGTCGGTGTTGCGGTCGCGCAGCGCGGTCAGCTTGTGGGCGATCAGCGGATGCTCCGCGACGTGGATACGCATGGGCAGAGTCTATGCGGGCACGCGTTGCACGAACCGTTCGGCGTGCGCACACGTTGGCAGGCCGGATGAGCGGGTAGGACTGAACGGAAGGAAACGAGCGAACATGGACGAAGGGGGTTCGGCCATGACCGATCGCCGCCGCGCGGGGGACGATCCGCAGCCGGGCGTCCGGGCGGTGCCGGACGCCTCCGCCGCCGGTTCCGAAGATCCCGAGGACAGCGAGCCGGAGCGCGAGCGCAGGTTGCGACGCGCGCGCTTCCTCGCCGAACTGGCCGAGGCGCGCGAGCTGCGCAAGCGGGTCGCGCCGCGCCGTACCCGCGCGGCCGAACTGCACGAGCGGGTGCTCCGTACGTTTCGGTACTGATCCGCTCGGCTGATCCGCCGCGGCGATCCTGGCGGCCGCCCGGCGCGGCGCGCCGATCCGACCCTTCCAGCCGCTGCCGATGTGCGTCGCTTTCTGTCACGATGCGAGTGCGGGCATTGTCCGTGACGGATGCGAGTACGGCGCCGGTTCCTGAGGCGCTGTTCCTGGTATGCGACAGCTGGAGAGGACGGCCATGGCGCCGCAGGCGGACTACTTGGAGTTCGACGACTCGCTCGTCGACTTCGCCGTGGCCGCCTACCAGGAGGACGGGCACTGGGACGCGGTCGGGTTACCGCCGCACGTGGCCGAGTCCCTCGACGCTTTTCTCTCCGCCCTGCATCAGCAGGTCTCCGAGGGCCCCACCATCGGGCTGGTGGGCCTCGGGGACGAGTATTTCGTCGCGGCCAGGCCGGTCGGCGCGCGGGTGCTGCTGTTCCTGTCCGATGTGGCCGCGGCCGTGGACGACCGAATCGCGGGCGACGTGCTCGACCGGGTTGATCCCGGCGCCGACCCGCGGGAGTTGGCCGACGGGCCGATCGGCGACCAGGACATGTTCGCCGACCTCGGTCTCGACCCGCTGGAGCTGGCGTTCGTGTGCGAACGGCTGCAGCGGGAACCGGAGTTCGGGCTGGGCGAGGCGGTCGGCGGCATCGCATCCAGGCTCGGCTTCGGCGAGCAGTTCGCCCACGCCGCGCGGCGGGACGAACAGGCCGACCAGTGGCTGGATGGTTGAGTGGTGCATCGGCCGCGCGGACCGGTCTCCCGCGCGGCCCGAGATCGAGGGGAGAGTGTGCTCGCCGTGGCGTACTTCGCCGCACTGCTGGCGCGGTCAGCGGACCGATGGACGGCCCGGGACGCCGATCTGGACGAGATCGAGGACGTCGCCGGCCTGATGGAGCTCATGCGGGAGGTTCCCGAGGACTACGAGGGCGACGACGAACCGGACACCTCCGTGCTGCTGCTGGAGCAGGAGGACGTGTGGTTCGCCGTGGTTCGGCTCGACTCCGATGACGATCCGCGGTTGTTCGTCTCCGACGCGGCCGCGGTTTCCCGGTCGGCATACGCCGATCTGCTGTTGTCCGCCGACCTGCTCCCGCCCGGCGCGGACGGCCGCGACGAGGCGGGCGTCGGCGCGGTCGGCGAGCAGGAAGCGGACGAGGACGCGGAACCCGGCTCGGCCGACCTCGCCGTGGTGGAGACCGGCGAGCACCGGCCGTTGCATTCGGGGCCGGCCGGCGACGCCGATCTGCTCGCCGATTTCGGCGTGCGCGCGGCCACGCTGACGCGCCTGTGCCATCAAGGCGTGGTCCCGGCGGACGCGCTCGCGGACGTAGCGGCCGCCCTGGGCGCGGCCGAGGAACTCGAGGAGGTCCGCTGAGCTCGGATGCTCCACGCGCATCAAGCGCTCCGGAGGCGGGCCGTCCCGGCGCTCCCGGCGCTCCCGGAACTTCACGTGCTCGTGCTCCAGGCGCTCCGGGTGCTCCAGGTGTTCAAGGCGCCCCGGATGCAGGCGTGCGAGGTGCCCAAGGCGCGAGAGGTGCACCGGCGTCGACTGGCGCGCCGCCCCCGTTGCCGGCCTGGCTGCTGACTCGCTACGCCGCATGGATGCGTGAGGCGTTGGCCGAGGCTGAACAGGCCCCGCATACTGGCGACGTCCCGATTGGCGCCGTCGTCGTCGACGCGGAGGGCCAGATCGTCGGCCGAGGCCGCAACGTGCGTGAGGCGGAAGCCGACCCGGTCGGTCACGCGGAGGTCGTGGCGTTACGCGCCGCGGCGCGCGCGGCGGGCAGTTGGCGCTTGTCCGGCTGCACGCTCGTGGTCACTCTCGAACCCTGCGCGATGTGCGCCGGCGCGTCGGTCCTCGCGCGGGTCGACAGGATCGTCTTCGGCGCTTTCGACCCGAAGGCCGGAGCGGTCGGCTCGCTTTGGGATCTGCCGCGTGACTCAAGGCTCAACCACCGCCCGGAGGTCGTCCCCGGTGTGTTGTCCGCCGAGGCAGGCGCCCTGCTGGAGAAGTTTTTCGCATCTCACCGAGCGGTCGGGTAAGGTTCTCCCCGGTGACGTGTCCGAGCGGCCTAAGGAGAACGCCTCGAAAGCGTTTGTGGTGCAAGCCACCCGGGGTTCAAATCCCCGCGTCACCGCAGGTGAAGGGCGGTAGCCGAGCGATCGGCCACCGCCCTTCGGCATTCCCGTCCCGCTTCCCGTCTCAGTTGACCCGACTGGCGGCCTGGAAGCGACTTGAGCACTACGGTTGTCGGTCATGGCGGTTGCCGCACTGATCGTCTCGATCGTGACTGCTCTCGGCTGTCAGGAGCCGTGATGATCATCCTTGGAGGGCTCATGCAGGAGCTCCCACTGCTGGTGCGACGAAGGAACAGCTCGCGGCGCAGATCTGGGGGCCATACGTGTTCGCTCCTGGCGTGGGTAGAGCCCTTTCATGCTGCCCTCGGGTACGTAGCGGCGGGGGAAGGCGATTCACTCGTCGTGCAGTTCGAACAAGACGGCGGCGACCAGCCGCAGGAGCGCGTCGTCGTTGGGGAAGACCCTGGACGACGTCGATGCGGCGTTTGACCTCGCGGTTGACCCGTTCTAGCCCCCATCCTCCGCACATAGCGGTATCGGTTGAATGCGCTGGTGTAGGCCGTGACGGTGTGCGGTGGCGGTGTTGTTCGGGCATGTTGATGACTCCGCCC
>NZ_JAGSXH010000051.1 GCF_018283645.1 Actinocrinis puniceicyclus
CCAAAAAAGAATCCGAAACCCGGCTGAAACCATCCCGACGGGGGTCGGGACAACAACAACCATCCAAAAAAACTAATGGCATCGTAAACATAATCGACACACTGTTGAGTTCTCAAGAAACAGACACACCAACGGACCCGTCACCGGAATCCCCAGGATGCTTGCCTCGGTTCGACGCTTATTTCGTCGCGATGCGACTCTATCACGTCTCGTGCGCTGCTCTTGCCAGTGTGCTGACCGTGAAGTAAAGTGGAACTTTCACCTTCACCAGTCGCCAGCTTTTCGCAGCAACCCTCCCAGTCTAGCCACCCGCCACCGGACCGTCAAACCGCCTTGTCGGACGGAGTGAGATCGAGGTTTGAGGTGGTCCCCGGAGGGCCGTCGAAGAGTATGCACCACCCCGGGTGCGTAACGCCAATCGGTTACACGAGCTGTTACATACTCGGCAGACAAGACGCGCAACACCACGTGCCGGCACACGATCGCCCGCCGTGCGACAGCGAGTTCAGGCGACCGCAGGCTGCTCGTCGATCCGGTCCACCGCGTCCAGGTCACCAGCTTCACCGCGCTGGTAAGCACGCCTGCCGACGACGAACACGTACGTCATGAACAGCAGCTCGACCGCGACACCGATACCGATGCGGGTCCACGCCGGCAGCGAGGACGGGGTCACGAACGCCTCGATGACGCCGCTGCACAGCAGCGTCAGCACCATTCCTATACCGACGACCGCAGCCGTCCGCCCCTCGTGTTCGAGCGCTGCCAGCCGCGTGCGCGGACCCGGATCCACCAGCGTCCAGCCCAGCCGCAGACCCACACCCGCCGCCACGAAGAGCGAGGTGAGCTCAAGCAAGCCATGCGGTGTGACCAAGGTGAAGAACACGTCCCCGCGGCCCGCCGCCACCATGTATCCGCCGTCGGTCGCGAGGTTGACCACGTTCTCCCACAGCATGAACAGCACCGGGATGCCGAGCAGGACCCCGGAGAACAGAGTCTCCAGCGCGAGCCAGAAATTGTTCGTCCACACGTGGGCGGCGAAATCCCGTGCGGGCGCGGAGGTGTAGTAGGTCTCGAAATCGCCGCCCGGCTCGGTGAGCTGCCGCACCTGCGGAGACGGAACCAGCGCGGAACGCACCTCCGGATGCGCCACCAGCCACCAGCCGACGACGAGCGCGGCGAGCAGCGACAAGACCGCCGTCGCGCCCCACCACCAGCGGGAACGATAGAGCGCCGCCGGGAGTTTCGCGCCGAAGAAGTCCGCGACGGTGCGCCAGCTGGCCACCCGCGGTGCGGTCAACGCCGAACGGGACAGCGCCAGCGTCGCGGAGAGCCGGCCGATCAGCTCCGTGTCCGGCAGCGCGCTGCGTACCAGCGAAAGATCGGTCGCCGTGGCCTGATGCAGCGCGAGCAGCTCGTCGACCTCGGCGACGGTCAGCTTGCGACGGCGAGCCAGCCGGTCCAGCCGGTTCCACTGCGGCGCCCGCCTGATCACGAACGCATCGATGTCCATGGCCCGTACCCGTCCGTCCCGCCCCTGGTTGTCTGCCGCGCCCCACCGTACCCATGGTCCTGGCCCGGTGCCAGGATCCTGCCCTACCGTTGTCCCGCGGTAATCCGTGGCGGTGATCCGCGATTGTTCACAGACCGCCCGTTTGGGGGACAGGGACTGATGGCCGACCTGGTGATCGCGGAAGGCGTCGAGCTGGAACTGCGGCCCGCCCGGCTGGCGAGCCGGTTCGCGGCGGCGCTGCTCGACCTGCTCGTACAGGCCGCGATCTTCGCGCTGCTCGCGTTCGCCGCGGTCACGCTCAACTCGGGCTCGGGCAACCCGGACGCGCAGCAGGCCGCGATCATCGTGATCATCGCGCTGGTGACCGTCGGCTATCCGGTGACCAGCGAGACCGTCTCGACCGGGCGCTCGCTCGGCAAGGCGGCGGTGGGGCTGCGCGTCGTGCGGACCGACGGCGGGCCCGAGCGGTTCCGGCACGCTCTCGCGCGCGCCCTGGCCGGAATCTTCGCGGACTTGAACCTGCCGCTGCTCGGCACGGTCGCGGCCAGCGGCATGAGCTGGCTGTGGGTGTGCCTCGTCGGCCTGCCCGGCGTCATCGCCTGCGTATCCTCGCGGCGGGCACAGCGAATCGGGGACCTGCTCGCGGGAACTCTCGTCGTACGGGAGCGCGGCGATTACGGGCGCGGTTCGCTGCCTATCCCGCCGGCGCCAGCCGTGGCGGCGTGGGCGGCGACCGCCTCCGTAGGGAACGTGCCCACCGGTTTGGTCGTCGCCGGACGACAACTCGTCTCCCGCGTCTTCGAACTGGACCGCACGGCGGCCGGGGAACTGGCCGACGAGCTCGCCCGGCAGTATTCGGCCTATGTCACTCCGCCGCCCCCGCAGGGACTTCCCGCGTACCAGTATCTGGTGGCGGTCACCGGGGAACGGTTCCGCCGCGAGGCGGGCGCCGCGTACGCATCGGCGCTCGCCTCCACCCCGGTCGCGCCGGCCGTACCGGTCAATACGATCCCGGCGGCGGGGCGCACCGGCCGAAGCCATTGAGCCGACCACGGCCTGTGGAACTGTCCACAGCCTGTGGAACGGGGCGAAGCCCGGTTCCCGCACGCGCGAACCGGGCTTCGCCCCGCTTGACTGACCGAGCCGGCGGCCGGACTCAGTAGCGGTAGTGGTCCGCCTTGTAAGGGCCGTCCACCGAGACGCCGAGGTAAGCGGCCTGCTGCTCGCTGAGCTTGGTCAGCTTCACGCCCAGGGCGTCGAGATGCAGCCGCGCGACCTTCTCGTCGAGCTGCTTGGGCAGCGTGTAGACGCCGATCGGGTACTGCTCGGGCTTGGTGAACAGCTCGATCTGGGCGAGCACCTGGTTGGCGAAGGAGTTCGACATCACGAACGACGGGTGCCCGGTCGCGTTGCCCAGGTTGAGCAGGCGGCCCTCGGAAAGCACGATGATCGTGTGCCCGTCCGGGAACCTCCATTCGTGCACCTGCGGCTTGACCTCGGTCTTGACGATGCCGGGCAGCTTGGCCAGACCGGCCATGTCGATCTCGTTGTCGAAGTGGCCGATGTTGCCGACGATCGCCTGGTGCTTCATCCGCGCCATGTGCTCCGCGGTGATGATGTCGCGGTTGCCGGTGCACGTGATGAAGATGTCCGCGCTGCCGACGACCTCGTCGAGCGTGGTGACCTGGTAACCGTCCATCGCCGCCTGCAGCGCGCAGATCGGGTCGATCTCGGTGACGATGACGCGCGCGCCCTGGCCGCGCAGCGACTCCGCGCAGCCCTTGCCCACGTCGCCGTAGCCGAAGACGACGGCGACCTTGCCGCCGATCAGCACGTCGGTGGCCCGGTTGATGCCGTCGATCAGGGAGTGGCGGCAGCCGTACTTGTTGTCGAACTTGCTCTTGGTCACCGAGTCGTTCACGTTGATCGCCGGGAACTTCAGCGTGCCGGCCGCGAACATCTCGTAGAGCCGGTGCACGCCGGTGGTGGTCTCCTCGGTGACGCCCTTGACCGATTCGGCCACACGCGTCCACTTCTTGCCGTCGGCCGCGAGCGAGGCCTTCAGCACGGCCAGGATGACGTGCCACTCTTCCGGCTCGCCGTCCCGCGGCTCGGGCACCGCGCCCGCGGCTTCGAACTCGGCGCCCTTGTGCACAAGCAGGGTGGCGTCGCCGCCGTCGTCGAGGATCATGTTCGGAAGCTCACCGTCCGGCCAGGTCAGCGCCTGCTCAGTGCACCACCAGTACTCTTCGAGGCTCTCGCCCTTCCACGCGAACACCGGCACGCCGGCAGGCGCGTCGGCGGTGCCTTCGGGGCCGACCGCGATCGCCGCCGCGGCGTGGTCCTGGGTGGAGAAGATGTTGCACGAAGCCCACCGCACCTCGGCGCCGAGTGCGACCAGGGTCTCGATGAGGACCGCGGTCTGCACGGTCATGTGCAGCGATCCGGTGATCCGGGCCCCGCGCAGAGGCCGGGTCTCGGCGAACTCGCGCCGCACCGCCATCAGGCCCGGCATTTCGTGTTCGGCCAGCTGGATCTCTTTGCGCCCGAAGCCGGCCAGGGACAGGTCCGCGACCTTGAAGTCGGCGTGCGCCATAAGTCTTCCTCCTAGAGTTCGCCCATCCAGAGTCTAGGAGGTCCGGGAAGCGCCCGGGTGGGGTAGGCGCCGAGAACCCGACCACACGGCATCCGGACGATCACGGTGGGTCGATATTTCGTTTTTCAGCGTCGCCCGGGCGAGCGACCATGGCGGCATGGCCGAGGGTTCAGGTGCGGATCGCCGCGACGGTGACGCGCCGTCGACTCATGCTCCCCTGGCCCCAGATCCAGCGAACGGAGACGGTGCTTGATGAGTGAAGCGTTCTACTCGCACGCGAGGCTGTACGACCTGATGTTCCCGGGCGGCGGACCCGCAGTCGACTTCTACCGGGCCAACGCCGATCGGCAAGGCGGGCGCGTATTGGAGCTCGGGTGCGGCACCGGGCACAAGCTGATCCCCATCGCGTCCGACGGCCATCCGTGCGTCGGCCTGGACTTCTCGTCAGACATGCTGGCTGAGGCTCAGCGTAAGGCGAACGGGCGCGGTGTTGCGGTGGAATGGATGCAGGGCGACATGCGGGCCTTCGATCTGGGCCGCACATTCGACTTCGTGTTCATCGCGGCCAATTCCCTCCTGCATCTGCATGAGGCTGAAGATCTGGTGAGCTGCTTCCGGTCGGTTCGAAGACACCTGGCACCCGGGGCGCAGTTCGTCTTCGATGTGTTCAACCCGAGCGTGCGCCTACTCGCCGAAGCCGATGGCGTGCGGCGCCCCCGGGCGTCGTTGTCGTTCGTCGATCCTGACCGTGGCAAGGTCAGCGTCGACGTCGCTGAGATATACGACGCGCCCGCGCAAGTTACACGCGGGACGTGGCACCTCTCGACCAGCTGCGAGCCCGACTTCCTCGTCGCACCGCTCGAGATCAGGAGCATCTTCCCGCAGGAGCTGCCGTTGCTCGTCTCGCTCGGCGGCCTTCGGCTCGTCGAGCGCTTCGGCGACTGGTCCGGGCGGCCGTTCGCCGTGGACACGCCGCTTCAGCTCTGCATCTGCGAGTCCGCGTGATCGGAGGCGGGAGCACTCCAAGCCGTGTTTGAGGCGTTACGCCCACAGATTGTGCAGCTGCGATTCAGTGTCGACGTACGCCAGGTGCGAGGTGTCCAACACCGACGCGATACGCAACAGAACCGCGTGCAGGTCCTGCGCGGCTGAGTCCCAGAGGCGCTGTTGGGACTGGTAGTTCTCGGCCGCGGCGCCGGTCCACTCGGCCGCCAGCGGTCGCAGCATGGTGCGAAGGTCGGCCAGCAGCATGTCAATGTTCGCGCCCACGCTGCGCACCTTCGCCGCTGCGTCCTCGACGTCGCCGAAGACTACGGAAATCTCCCCGCTGGCTACCACACTCGTATCCCTGCTATGCCGAACCCGTTCCCTCCCTGTCAACGACTACGTTACCGCGTGACGACGACGTCTGACACGATGTCTACAGTCTTCCGTGCCGGTCTCGTTATGTCGTGGAAGGCTCGCTCGACCCGCGAACAGGCGGCCCTGGTTCCCTGGCGCTACTGCGCGGTGCGGAGCCGATATTCGTCGATCGTGCGCCCTTGGTCGGGTCCGATGCCCATGAGCAGCGCGAGATACGCGGCGGCGAAGTCTGCGACCGCGATCAGATCGGCGGCTCGGGACAGCGCATCCGGCTGCTGGGCGGTCACAGTCGTGACGGCGATGCCCCGGTCACGCACCAGGGACTCGACGACGCCGAGGCGCGGATCCACCTCGGCCTCGCCGAAGAGGACCACCGCGGCGTTCTTGCCGGCACCGTCCTCGAACGGGTCCCGGAACAGGTCGTCGGCGCCGGCCGCGTATAAGCCGTCGACCAGCCCGAGCTGTCCCCGGCCCAGGTCCGGCAGCGCGGCGTGGATGACCGGAATCCCGGCCCGCAGCGCGGCCTGATCGGCCAGGCGCTCCGCGGCGACGGCGGCGATCTGGCCCGAGGCCCAGACCGCGGGCATCGACTCGGCCAGGCGCAGCGCGATCTCCTTGGCCGGGTTGACGAACGGCTCCTGGCTGGGCCGGCAGCGTATCGCCGCCTCGTCCGCCGCCGAGGCGGCCGCGTCGTAACGCTGCGCCGGAATGACGCCGGCCAGTTCCGCCGCCATGAGCGTGGGCACCGCGACAGACCAGAGCCGGGACCAGACCGGGGCTACGTCGTCCGCCATGGGGATGAGAGTGCCGCGCACCTGGGTGCACAGGACGCCGATAGGTGAGGACGGCGGGGCCGCGACCACGATGCGGCTGCCGCGACGACCGGCCTCCGCGAGCGCGGCGGCGATCTCCGGGGCGCGCCCCGCGGTGGAGGCGACGACGACCAGGTCGAGCGGGCCGACCCAGCCGGGCAACGCGGGGCCGGGCACCGGGACGATCGGAACGGTGGCTGCGGCCCCGGCGACGGCGGTGAGCAACCGTGCGACCGTGGCCCCGGTGCCGTAGCCGAGCACGATGAGGGCGCGAGGCCGCCCCTCGGCGGCCAGGTCGCGCAGCGCCGTATCCGCGACGGAGTCGATCTCGCGCAGCGCGGCGGCTCGACGGATGCGCGCACCGGTCGCGGCGATCAGGCGAAGTGTGCCGCCGTGATCCGCCCGCTCCGCGGCCTCTGCGTCGGACAGCAGTTCCTCATGCAGCTCCATCGTGCCCTTCCTGCCGGTGCGGCCTGGGTTCGGTCCGGATCAGTCGGCCTTACGAGCCTCGTCGATGAGCAGCACCGGGATGTGGTCACGCACGGGGTAGGCCAGGCCGCACGCCGCGTCGGTGCAGACCAGCTCGGCGGCCTCGGTGTCCTCGCGCAGCGGGGCGTGGCAGTTGGGGCAGGCGAGAATCTCCAGCAGGGAGGGCTCGACCAGGGGCGACATGGGCTTTCCTCTTCGGCTCGGCGGTGGCGGGTCGGTTTCGGCTCGGGGCGCCCGGCAGGGCGCGGATCATCAGGCGCGCACGATGGCGAGGACCTCGTCGCGGATCTCGGCCACCTGCCCGGAGGTGCGCGCCTCGATGTTGAGGCGCAGCAGCGGTTCCGTGTTGGACGGGCGCAGGTTGAACCACCAGCCCTCACCGCTGACCGTCATGCCGTCCAGATCGTCGATGGACACGCCGGGCTTGCCTTCGTAGGCGGCGCGGACCGCGGCGGCGCGGCCGGCCTGGTCGCCGACCTCGCTGTTGATCTCGCCGGAGGCGGCGTAGCGGGAGTACTGGGCGACCAGTTCGGACAACGGCAGTGCCTGTTCGCCGAGGGCGGCCAGGACGTGCATCGCGGCGAGCATGCCGGTGTCGGCCTTCCAGAAGTCCGCGAAGTAGTAGTGCGCGGAGTGCTCGCCGCCGAACACGGCCCCGGTCTCGGCCATCGTCTGCTTGATGAAGGAGTGCCCGACACGGGTACGCACGGGGACGCCGCCGTGCTCGCGGACGATCTCCGGCACGGCCTGGGAGGTGATCAGGTTGTGGATGATCGTCGAGCCCGGGTGCTTGGCCAGTTCGCGCACGGCCACCAGGGCGGTGACCGCGGACGGCGGGACCGGTTCGCCGCGCTCGTCGACGACGAAGCAGCGGTCCGCGTCGCCGTCGAAGGCCAGGCCGATGTCCGCGCCGCTGTCGAGCACCTTGGCCTGCAGGTCGACCAGGTTCTTCGGGTCCAGCGGGTTGGCCTCGTGGTTGGGGAAGGATCCGTCGAGTTCGAAGTACATGGGGACCAGGTCGAGCGGCAGGCCCTCGAAGACGACGGGGACGGTGTGCCCGCCCATGCCGTTGCCGGCGTCCACGACCACCTTGAGCCTGCGGTTGCCGCTCAGGTCGACGAGGGTGCGCAGGTACTCGGCATAGGCCGTGAGCAGGTCCCGCTGCGTGATCGTGCCCTGCTTCCCGGCCGGGGTGAAGACGCTGCCGGGCTCGGCCAGCTCGCGCGCGGCCAGGTCCCGGATCTCGGACAGGCCGGTGTCCTGTCCGACCGGGGCCGCGCCGGCCCGGCACATCTTGATGCCGTTGTACTTGGCCGGGTTGTGGCTCGCGGTGAACATCGCGCCGGGCAGATTCAGGTGCCCGGAGGCGAAGTAGAGCTGGTCGGTCGAGGCCAGGCCGATCTGCACCACGTCGGCTCCCTGGCCCGCCGCGCCGCGGGAGAAGGCCCCGGACAGGTCCGGGGACGAGGGGCGCATGTCCCAGCCGACGGTGATCGCGTCGGCGGCGGTGACACGGACGAACGCGGCGCCGACCGCCTCGGCGATCCGCTCGTCGAGCTGGTCGGGCACGATCCCTCGAACGTCGTACGCCTTGACCAGGTGGGTCAGGTCGCCTGCGGTCGGGTGGGGGGCGGTCACGGTGGTCGGCTCCGTTCCATCCGGGTGGGCGCCGCGCGGCGCTCGTCGAGCCGAGCCTACCGGCTCGCGCGCGCGTCCTTGGCGAGCCGAGCCGGGCCGGGCTGTGGCGAGACGGGCCGGGCTGTGGCGAGCGCGCGGCTTCCCGGCACGCCATGGCGTACCGCGTCGCAGGCCAGGGCGAACCCGGAGAGACTTTGGGGACAAGTCTTGGGGCGAGACCTTGGGTCGGGGCGGCGGCGGTCGGACGCGGCCGCCCCGCGACCGCGTATCGTCAGCCGTCTGCTTCGGTGACGGCGCGCAGGTGGCCGCGGCGCGGCGGCGTGTCGCCGCGCGGGACGGCCGTGGGACGGCCCGGCTCCGCGTCGGCGGGTGAGGGTGCGCGGGCGGCCTCGCGTACGGCTAGGGCAAGGGCCTCCAGGTCGTCGCTGGAGGGGGTGCGCCGGCCGGTCTCCGGCGGGGAAAGGCGCACGACCTGCCAGCCGCGCGGGGCGGTCAGGCGTTCGGAGTGCTCCGAGCACAGGTCGTAGCAGTGCGGCTCGGGGTATGTCGCCAGCGGTCCGAGTACTGCGGTGGAGTCCGCGTAAACGTACGTCAACGTCGCCACAGCTTGGCGACCACACGCGGTGCGCGAACAGCGACGGACAGGGCTCACATGCGCGAGTGTATTGCCGCGACGCCCGGCGCTGCCAGACGCCACGCATCCCGATCTGCCGCTCATCTGTGCTGTGGTCCGGCATCTGCCACAAGAGCGGGCGCGCGGGATACGCTCGATTCCGTGCAAAGTTCTGCGGAGCCGCGTTCGGGCCGTCCCCCGCGTCCCGGCCGCCGCCGGGGCAGGGATCGGCGTGGGCGCGGATTGCGCGGGCCGCTGGCCCCGCCGGAGATCCCGCTCAGCCTGACCAGGGCGGAGCAGTTCGACGAACTCGTGCTGGACGCGGTGGAGCGGTTGGAGCGCAGGTGGCCGCAGCTGTCCGGAGTCGAGTTCGCGGTCGAGGAGGTGCCGCCGCCCGGGGCCGAGCTGTGGTCGGACGAGCCGGTTCCGCTGGGTCGGGTGGTGCGGGCCAGACGGGACGCCCCGGCCAGGATCGTGCTCTACCGGCGGCCGCTGGAAGTGCGCGCGCCGGCGCGCGCCGACTTGGGCCCGCTGGTGCACGACATCGTGGTGGAGCAGGTCGCGGACCTGCTGGGCCTGGACCCGGAGATCATCGACCCGGAGTGACCGCGCGGGCAGGCCGGCGGTCAGCGGGCCGCCGGCCGCCGTCAGGGCTGCGGGACGGATCCGGACAGGTCGCCGAGTACGGCCGGGATCTGCACGGTCTCCAGCGCGGTCGCCATCGGCTGGATGGTGAGCATCCCGCCGCCGCTCATCACCCTCGCGGCGTACAGCGAGGCGGCGCCGGCGAGCGGGGCGACGGAAACCGCGAACGAGGTCGCGCCCTGCGGGGCCTGGAGCGCGACCAGCTTGGTGGACTGCGCCGGGATGGTCACGGTCTGCGGCGTGGGCGCCCCGGTCGCGCTCTCGATGGTCACCTTGGCCTGCGCGCTCTGGGTGCCGTTGTTGGTCAGCTCGACGCTTGAACCGGGTTTGTCGTCGGCGACCACGGCTTCGCCGGCCAGCGCGGGGACCGGGCTTAGGTACGCGGTGTCCGTGCCGCCTTCGGCGGTGACCTTGATCGCGGCCAGGATCGGCACGTTGCCCGCGGTGTCGATCTGCAGCGCGCCGGCCTCGCCGGGACCGGGCACGCTGGAGATGTCGAGTTGCTCGACCTTGCCGGCGGTCAGGTGCGGGGCGGTGACGGTCGGCACGATCTTCGAGGTGCCGATCCAGTGCAGCGAAGCGTCGGTGTCCGTGGTCGGGGAGAACAGCAGTAGCTGGAGTTTCATCCGCGAGGCGGGCTTGGCGCTCGGCGCCGGAATGCCGGGCAGCATCAGGTGCGCGGCGGGCTTCTGCGCGAGCAGGAAGTCGCGGCCGCCCATGCCGTCGGAGTCCAGCAGGGCGGCGCTGACGCGGCCTGCGGTGGCGACGACGTGCAGCGCGATCGGGTCGCCGGTGCTGCTGAAGCCGTTCAGGTCGATCGGGTCGTGCTGGCCGCCGGGCGGTACCAGCCGGCCCTGACCGAGCTCGGTGGCGCCCAGGCCGGCCTGCCCGGTGGGTGTGTAGGCGGTGAGGTTCACCTGCGCGGCGAGCTGATCGCTGTCGAACAGGTTGATCAGCGCGTTGGACTTCTCACCCGGGTCGGCGCCCAGGAACCAGAAGTCGGTGTCGGGCGCGGTACAGGGTGTGGAGGCCAGGCCGTGCGTGCCGGCGGTGGTTCCGCCGGCGAGAGTCTCGGTGACGGTGAAGCCGGGCGCGTATCCGCCGCCGGCCTGCCCGGTGATCGGGATCGACTCCTGCTGGATGTTGGCGATGTTGCCGCCCAGGCCGGTGTTGACGGACAGCGCGCCGGGCTGCTTGAGCGTGGCGAGCGGTGACTTGCCGCCGAGCGCGGTCAGGGTCGCCTTGTCTCCGGCCGCCGGGGTGATGCCTCCGGCCGCGCCTGCGGGCGTGATCGCGTTGACAGTCGCGTCATTCGAGCCGATCACGTCGGGGCACACCAGGGTTGCGGTGCGCACCGGGGTGGACTTGGCGGCTACGGCGGTCTGCGGCTTGGAGGCTGCCGGAGCGACGCCGTAGCCGTACGCGACACCGACGCCGATGGCCGCGAAGACGGCGACCGCGACTTGGATGCGGCGGCCCGCGCCGGCGGTGGCCTGGGCTCCGACCCTGCCTAGGGACGTTCGGCTCAGCGAAGGCCGGCTCAGGGTGGGCCGGCCCGGTGTGTGCTGGCCGAGTTGCTCGCCGCCGTCGGCCGGCGGTCGTTCCCACGTGTTGGAGTCGTCGGGCGTGCTCACCGGGTCCATCCGTCCTGCTCGCCGTGGCCGTAGCCGTCGGAGTCGTACTCGTGCCCGTGCGGCTGCTGCACCGGTTGGTGCAGAGCCTGGTCGTCGGGCTGACGTTGTTCAGGCACGCCGTATTCAGGAGCGCCGTACTGGTAGGCAGCAGGATCGGTGTACTGCTCGCCGTACTGGCCATAGGCACCGTTCTCGTACGGGGCCTGCTCGTACGGGGCCTGCTCGTACTGTGCCTGCTCGTACTGTGCCTGCCCGTACTGGGCCGCCGCGTACGGCTCCTGTACGTGGTGCTCTGCCGGGTACTGCTCCTGGGCGTATTGCTGACCGTACTGGGCTTGCGGGTGCTGGCCGCTGTCGTACTCGTCCTGCTCTTGTTGATGTTGACCGTAGGCCGGCGCCGTCTGCTCGTACCCGCCCGTTTCGTAGTCGTTCTGGTAGGGCGGTTGGCCGTACGAACCCTGCTGCTGATACGTGTACTGCTCCTGATATTGCTCCTGGGCGTACGGGTCTGCGTTGCCCATCGGGTACTGCTCATACGAGGGGTCGGCAGCGGAGTACTCGCCAGCACCGTAACCGGGAGCCTGGTACGAACCGCTGTGGTATTCCTCGGTGCGGTCGCCCTGCTGGTACTCGCCGGTGCGGTATGCCTCGCTCTGGTACTCGTCGGCCGGGTACCCGGCGGCCTGGTACTCGCCACTCGCGTATTCGTCAGCGCCGTACTGGCCCGCGCGCACCCCGGCGGGCTCGGGTCCGGATTCGGGTGCGAACTCCGGTTCCACCGCGGCGGCCGGGTAAGGCTCGGGCTCGCGGTACGGCCCGGATTCCCGGTAATGGTCCGCCTGCTGCGCGGAGGGCTCCGGCTCTGGCTCCGGCTCCAGTTCCACCGAGGCGGACGGTCGGGTCGCCGCGTCGAGCTCGGCGGCCTGCTCGCCCTCGATGTCCTCATCGGGACGGCGCCCGAACGGCAGGGCCATGATGGTCGCCGCGAGCGCCGCGAGGCCGCCGATGAGCAGCCATACCGTGTGTTTCACAGAGTGGTAGCCGACGGAGACCGTGCCGCCACCGGCGGGCAGTTGCCACGCCTGGAAGCCGTCCACAGGCGCGAGCGCGGTGAGCTTCTGGTCGCCGATCACCGCGGACCAGCCGGTCAGAGCGTCCTCGGCGAGAACCAGTCGCCGCCCGGACGGGCCCGGCGGAACGGTCAGGGTGGCGCCGGTGTCCTGGGCACACACCTGGGCGCTGCCCTGAGGCACCGGCGGGATGTTCGAGCATTGATAGGAGACGGGGAGGGCGTTGCCGGCCTGGTCCTGCACCGTGACCCGGCCGATGTCGCCGTTGACCGACCACAGTCCGTATGCCTTGCCGCCGCCTTGCGACGTCGAGCGCTCGGTGAGCCCGGCGACGCCGGTCAGCGCCTGGGAGACGGAGGCGGGGGCCGTCGGGCCGACCATGATGTAGCCCACGTCCATCGCAGCCAACTGCTGCGCCGCGTCGCCGCCGTTGCCCGAGAGCAACTGGCCGACGACCGCGTCCACCTTCGCGTTCTGGGTCACCGATGTGCGCAGATCGGCGGTACCGAGCGTCGGACCCGCGTCGCGCACGATTCCGTAGCCGACGGCGCCTGAAGACCCGCCGGTCAGCATCAGGGTGCGTGGACGCGCGGCGGTCTGCCCCTCCGCCGCGACATACGGCGGGAGGAGTTCGGCGGAGATCCGGGCTATCGGGCCGGCCGCACCGCGCAGCAGCCACCAGGTGCCGGCCGCGGCAGGGGCGAGCACCGCGGCCGTGGTGATCAGCACGGTCAGCGGCTGGCGCCAGCCGAACGCGGCGCTCGCGATGCGTTCACGCGCGCCTTCGGCTCCGACGACCGTCGCGGTGATCAGGCCAAGGCCAAGCAGCGCGGTGGAGACGCCCGGCCAGGGGATGACGCTCTGGCTTGAGCCGGGCGGGGTGACCTTGAGCCCGGCGATGACGACCGCGGAACCGAAGCCGACCAGCGCCATGGCCCAGGCGGACACCACGACCCGGCGGCGGGTGCCGCGCAGCAGCGCGGCGAGCGCGGCGAGCAGCAGGCCGAGGCCGATCCAAGCCGGGTAGGTGCCGGGGCCGCCCGGGTTGCCGAGCAGCAGGCCGAGCGGGGTCGGCGCGGGGCGCTCCAGGTTCACCCCGGCCAGCCCGGGCTCCAGGAAGAACGAGGTCGGGTGGCGCAGCAGGGACAGCGACCATGGCACGAGCACCACCAGCGGAGTGCCGAGCACCATGCCCATGCGGATGACGGTGACCGCGATGTTGGAGCGAGTACGCCACGCGACGGTGATCGTGGCCAGCGCGCCGAAGACCAGCGCGAGAACCCAGGTGACCGGGGCGAACGCGGTCGCGACGGTGAGCAGGAAGGCGCAGGTCCAGGCCGACCGGGTGGAGCCGGTGCGGCCGGGGCTGCCGACCGCCTGGCTGGCCGTGGTGACCACCAGCGGCAGCACGGCCACCGCGACCGCGGTGCCCAGCCGTCCGGTGGCGATCGCACCGGTGGCGACGGCGAGCAGAGCGTAGGCGTAGCCGGCCCAGATACGCAGCGGCGCGGACGACGTGATCCGGCGGAAGGCGTAGGACGCGCTCAGCCCGGCGAGCGGGACGGAGCCGATCAGCAGCACGGACACGGCCCAGGACGCCTTACCCAGCAGCAGCGTCGCCAGGAGCGCCAGCACCGCGAGATAAGGCGGTGAGTACGCGGTGGTCCCGAGGCCGACGCCGTGCCAGCCCGCCAGGTAAGCGGACCACAGGTCGGCGGAACCGGGCGGGGTCGGCAGCAGCGCGCCTCCCGCCAGCGCGCCGCCGACGAGGATCGAACGCGCGGCGAGCAGTGCCACCAGGGTCAGCCCGCCGCCGACCGCGATGATCGGGTTGCGGATCAGCCGCAGCAGCAGCGCGGTCGAGTCGGTCTCCAGCGCCTCGGACTCCTCGGAGACCGGGCCGGTCTCCACCGAGCGGTGCCGGGAGGATTCCTGGGCGGAGTCGGCGTGTTCGCCGCGAAGCTGGGTCCACAGGTTGTCCAGCGCGTTGCGGGCCAGCGCGCCGCGCGGCGGGAAGAACTGCTCGATCTGCTCGCCGCCGACGACGCGCAGCTTGCGGCGGGTGGAGCGGCCGCGCAGGATCCGGTCCGGCCGGGCGGCGAAGGTCAGCAGGGCCACCAGTTCGTCATAGGCGGTGCCGGGCTGCTTGGCGATCACGAAGCCCAGGGTCCGGAAGAAGGAGCCGAGCATCAGCCTCAGGCACAGGGCGGGCCAGAACCGGCTGTCCTTGTTCACGGCGACGGTGTAGAGCGCGTGGCTGCGGTCGAGCAGGCGCGGGCGGTTGGGTCCGGCGCCGATCCGCCGGCGCTCGCGGGCCGCGGCCTCGGCGTGGTGCATGACCGCGTCGGGGGCGACCACGACCTTGTACCCGGCGCTGTTGACCCGCCAGCAGAAGTCCAGGTCGTCACGGAAGATCGAGATGTTGCGGTCGAAGCCGCGCAGCCGGTCCCACACCTCGCGGCGCACGAGCATGCCGGCGGAGCTCACGCAGAGCACCGGACGGGTCTCGTCGTGCTGGCCCTGGTCGTGCTCGTTGTGCTCAAGACCCGTCCAGCGCCGGCCGTTGGCGGCGACCGTGGCGCCGACCTCCAGCAGTTGCTTCTTGTCGTACCAGCCGCGGATCTTGGGGCCGAGCACGGCGGCGTCGGGTTCGTCCTCGGCGGTCAGCAGCAACTGCCCGAGCGCGTCGGGGGCGGGCGCGGAGTCGTCGTGCAGCAGCCAGATCCACTCGACCGGGGCGAGGGGGCTGTCGTAGCCGAATTCGTCGTAGGCGACCGGCGGCGAGGATTTCAGGCCGAAGGCGACGGCCGCGCCGTAGCCGGTGGAGCGCTTGCGGTGCAGGACCTGGTCGGCGCCGAGGGCGGTTTCGAGCAGGTCGACCGAGTTGTCGCGGGATCCGGTGTCGACGGCGATGACGCGCTGGACCGGGCGGCGCTGGTTCAGCAGCGCGTCGAGCACCGGGCCGAGCCAGCGGCCGCCGTCGTGGCTGACGAGCACGGCGGTGACGACGTGGTGGCGCAGGGCTTCCAGCGGATTGGAGCCCGCCGCGCGCGGCTCGGCGCCTCGCGGATCGGCTCCGTGCGGCTGCGGGCGCGCGGGTGGTGCGTACTGTGACATGCGTAACGACGACCCGGGACTCGACGACAGGGGCTTGCTGCTTCTACTTCGAAGCCGCTTTGCCGCGCCTGCGTCCCGCGGCCTGTACGACGGCGCGCGGGCGTGCGGCACGGTTGACCCACCCTACGCGACGCGGAAGACAGTCGGGGAGGTTCCCGGGAAGTCGTCCCGCTTTGCCCGGATTCGTACGCCTGGAAAGGGATTACGCGGTCCTGCGCTTGAGCTTGCGCCGCTCGCGCTCGGACAGGCCGCCCCAGATGCCGAAGCGCTCGTCGTGTGCGAGGGCGTATTCAAGGCAGTCCGCCTTGACTTCGCAGACCAGGCAGACCCGCTTGGCCTCCCGTGTCGAGCCGCCCTTCTCCGGGAAGAAGGACTCGGGATCGGTCTGCGCGCACAGCGCCCGCTCCTGCCAGGTCAGCTCCTCGTCGAAGCCGCCGAGCAGCGGGAAGACCTCGGTCATCGGCACGTCTCCCGTCTCTTGTTCCCGGCACGCTGCGGTTCCCGGCGTGGCGACCACTGACACGGCGTGGTCTGATCGGCGCGGCCTGATCGGCGTGGCGGACACCGCCGGTCATGAACCACTGAAGATCGCTGACTTCTCGTCAGGAATCCGGGCGACCTGCTTGAAATTACACGCGCGTCATTCCCAGCCCGTCAAGCCGCGATCTGCTAGCGGCGGCTTGATTCACTCGTAGAGAGCAGCGTTCGACGACCCCGCCTGTCAGGCCCGTGACGGTCGCGACGTGCGTCCGCGGCGCGCGAGCAAGAGGCGGTGATCCATACTTGCCGCCGCGCGTCCCCACCCTTTAAGGCAGCCGATATCACACGCGCGAGTGAATACGTCTGATCAGCAGATGAGCAGCCCAAGCCCACCTGGACTAGTGCGAGGCACTAACACGGAGAGTGACGCGACTGGACGCGGCGCGGTTGTGCGCTAGGCTTTAGGAACTATGTCAGCGCGTACCGATATTCACGCCAAGCGGGCGATTTCGGGCGGATTCTCCGCCGCGTCGCACCTTCTCGGTGGCGCGCTCTGTTGTTGTCGCTGTTGCTGTAGCTGACTTTCCGCCCGGTTTGCGCCGGGCGCCGCATGTCGGCTTTCCGTCGAGCCCCATCGTCCGGGCCGGATTCCCGCACCCCGCACGATCGCGGCTCGCTTCCACCCGTTGACAGGACCCGCATCTCGCGGCCGCTATCCCAACGCGTGATCACCGCGTCCCAGCGATGACGACACCCTGGACAGGACTTACCTCTCATGCCTCCCACGGTCCTTGAGCGGCAGCCGTCACAGACCGCGCCCGCCGCCACACCGCCCGCGGTGAACACCGCTCCCGTCGTGACCGCCGAGCCAAGCGAGGCGCTGATCCCGCCGGATGTGGCCGCGGTGCTGGGGAACGCGCGAATCCACCCGGAATTGCTGCGCCGGGCGTCTCAAAGCCCCGCTACGCCGACGGCCGCGGCGCTGACACAAGCCGCCCTGCGGTTCGCAGCCTGGATCAACGCCGCATCCCTCGAAGCCGTGATCTCGGACAAGTCGCGGCGCTCTCTGCTGGAGCGCGCGTTCGTGCAGCGTGCCGATCCAGAACGCGCGCACCCCGCCAACGCGAAGCCGGGTCACTTCAGCCTGCGGGCGATCATCCACGCTGTGGGTAAGGGCGGCGTGCTGCACCTGGAAGCGTCGGACACGCCGCGCGCAGTCAGCGTGGTGCACGGCTCGCTTGAGCAACGTTGCACGACCCGCGCAGCGTTGCAGCCGGGCGCGGTACGGCTCTTGCCCGCGGGTCATGTCCTGACGCTTGCCGATCTCGCGGGCGAGGGCGCGATCGCCGTCGAGGTGCGGGGTTAGCGGCCACGCTGCGAGACCACGGCGCCAGATAGGCTCGTCATCGTGACTAGCACAGCTATGAGGATCACGGCCGTGGCCGGCGGGGTCGGCGGCTCCCGGTTCCTGCGCGGGCTGCTCGCCGCGGCGCCACGGGCGCAGGTCACCGTCATCGGTAACGTCGGAGACGACATCACGCTGCACGGGCTGCGCGTATGCCCGGACCTTGACACGGTGATGTACGCGCTGGGCGGCGGGATCCATGAGGGTCAGGGCTGGGGGCGCGCGGACGAGACCTTCGCGGTCGCCGCGGAACTGGCCGAGTACGGCGTCGGGCCCGACTGGTTCACGCTCGGAGACCGCGACATCGCAACGCATCTGGTGCGCACTCAGATGCTCGACGCCGGCTACCCGCTCTCCGCGGTGACGGAAGCGCTGTGCGCGCGCTGGAAGCCCGGGGTGCGGCTGCTCCCGGCCACGGACGACCGCGCCGAGACGCACGTAATACTTGCCGATGACGACGGTAAGCGGCGTGCCGTGCACTTCCAGGAGTACTGGGTACGGCTGCACGCGCCGCAAGCCGAGTCGATCGTGTTCGTGGGAGCGGAGAAGGCGCAACCGGCACCCGGTGTGCTCGATGCGATCGCTGAAGCGGACGTGGTGCTGTTCCCGCCGTCGAACCCGGTGGTGTCGATCGGCGCGGTGCTGGCCGTGCCGGGCATCCGCGAGGCGTTGGAGTCCAGCGCGGCCCCGGTCGTGGGCCTGTCCCCGATCATCGGTTCCGCCCCGGTGCGCGGAATGGCGGACAAGGTGCTGGCCGCGGTGGGCGTGTCGGAAACGAGCGCCGCGGCCGTCGCCGAGTACTACGGCCCCTCGCTGCTTGACGGCTGGTTGGTCGATGAGGCCGACGCGCAGCAGGCGGCGCGGGTCGAGGCGGCCGGGATCCGCTGCCGCGCGGTGCCGCTGCTGATGCGGGATGCGGACGCGACGGCGGCGATGGCGCGGGCCGCGCTCGATCTGGCCGCGGAGCTGAAGCGATGAGCACCACGGACATGACGCGGCATCAGCCGCCTCGTCGCTACGCGGTTTTCGGGTTGTACGGCCTGCCGGAGGTCGAGCCGGGCGCGGATCTCGCCGGGCTCATCGCGGCGGCCAGTACAGCGGACACCACGGGATCGGGCGCCACAGTATCGGCTGCCGCGGGATCGGGCGTCACGGAATCGGGCGTCACGGGATCAAGCACAAGTACCGCCGAGCCGGGTAGCACCGCGTTGCAGGACGGCGACATCCTGGTCGTGACGTCGAAGGCGGTCTCGAAGGCGGAGGGGCGCATCGTCGCGGCCGCCGACCGCGAGGCGGCGATCGACGCGGAAACGGTGCGTCTCGTGGCGCGGCGCGGTCCACTGCGGATCGTGGAGAACCGGCAGGGCCTGGTGATGGCGGCGGCCGGCGTCGACGCGTCGAACACGCCGAAAGGCACCGCGCTGCTACTGCCCGAGGACCCGGACCGGTCCGCGCGTGAGATCGCCGAAGGTGTGCGTACCCGACTGGGGGTGTCCGTAGCCGTCATCATCTCGGATACGTTCGGACGTGTCTGGCGCGCCGGCCTGGTGGATCAGGCCATCGGTGCGGCCTACCTCGCCACCGTGGACGATCTGCGGGGACATCAGGACACCCACGGCAACCCGTTGGCGGTGACCGTGACCGCCCTCGCCGACGAGTTGGCCGCCGCCGCAGAACTGGTCAAGGGCAAGCTCGCCGGGGTACCGGTGGCGGTGGTGCGCGGTCTGGGGCATCTGGTCGCCGACGAGCCGGGGCCCGGGGCGCGGGTGCTGCTGCGTCCGGCGCAGGAGGACCTGTTCTCACTCGGTACTGCCGAGGCGCGGGCGTCCGCGATCACGAACCGCCGCACGATCCGGGCCTTCACCGACGCCTATGTGCCGCCGGACGCTGTCCGGCGGGCGGTCGCAGCGGCGATCACCGCGCCGGCTCCGCATCACACGACGCCGTGGCGCTTCGTGGAGGTGCGCTCGGAGGGCGCTCGCAAGGCGCTGCTCGACGCGATGCTCGCGGCCTGGATCGAGGACCTGCGCGGCGACAGGTTCAGTGAGCAGTCGATCGCGCGCCGAGTACGTCGCGGTGACGTGCTGAGAGGCGCGCCCGTCCTCGTCGTGCCGTGCCTGGTGATGGAGGGCTCTCATACGTATCCCGACACGCGGCGACGCACGGCCGAACGGGAGATGTTCCTTGTCGCGGCGGGCGCGGGAGTGGAGAACCTGCTGATCGCTCTGGCTGCGGAGGGCCTGGGCTCGGCCTGGGTGTCCTCGACGATGTTCTGCCGCGACGTGGTGCGCTCGGTGCTGGACCTGCCGGGCCACTGGGACCCGGTGGGTGCCGTCGCGGTCGGCCACCCCGCGCAGCCGCCACGCGACAGGCCGCCACGCTCGCCGGAGGACTTCCTGATCGTCAGATGACGGAACCGCGTCAGCTCAGCCCGCTTTCCCGCGGCAGGTGATGTAGAGCGGCATGAAGAACACCCACAGGCAGAGGCAGCCCACGGCCCACGCGACCGGCGTGCTCACTTCGAAGGACCCTGCGGAGAAGTAGACGGCCCTTCCCTTACGCGCCTGGGCCGAGGCGTCCTGGTATACGCACAGGGCCGTCGCGGCCAGGAACAGCACGATGTAGAGCGGGAGCAGCGTTACTGCGGAAATGCCCATCTCGGTTGCCTCTTCCCCGGACCAAAAGCCGTCCGCGCACGCTCTGAATCATATTGCGCGGTCAGTGCCGGCGGTGGTCCTGGATTCGGGCGCGGGGCGTGCGGCGCGGCTGGCCCGGGCCGGTGAGCAGGATCAGCCGCGCGGCGCGATAGCGGTGCGGGCGGAAGGGTTCGAGCAGTTCGAGCATGCGCGCGTCGTCGGCGTCCCGTTCACCGGTGAGCGCGTAACCGATGTGCTTCGACAGGTGCAGGTCGCCGACTGACAACGCGTCAGCGTGTCCGTGAGAACGCTGCGCCGTCTCAGCCGCCGTCCAGATGCCGATACCAGGGATCGTGCACAGGCGTTGTACCGCTTCTTCTCCGGTCAGGGCGCCGATGCGTTCCAGCCCGCCCGCGACGCGTACCGCACGCATGACCGTGGACGAACGTTTGCCATCGACTCCATGGCGATGCCACTCCCAGGACGGAATGAGCGCCCAGACCTCCGGGGCCGGCGGGACGCGCAGTTCCTGCGGCGCGGGCCCCGGGGCGGGCGTCCCGTGGTGTTCGACGATGCGGCGCCAGGCACGGAACGCCTCGATCGTGGTGACGCGCTGCTCCAGGATCGCCGGGATGAGCGACTGCACCACCAGACCGGTGCGGACCAGGCGCAGTCTCGCGTGCCGTCGGTGCGCCTCGGCCAGCAGCGGGTGACCGGCGACGAGCTGTGCGAAGCCGCCGGGGTCGTCGCGCGCGCCGATCATGGCTGGACCGTTGGCGACCAGCCAATCCGCGCCGCCGCCCCAAGCCGCCAGCTCGACCCGTTCGCCGAGGCGGCGCACCCGCACCGAGGCGGGGCCCTGCGGGGTCAGGCAGGCGCGCCAGATCGCACCGTCCGCGGTGGCGCGGTACGTCGGGTCGCCTGGTCCCCGACGCAAAACGCCGAGAGATAGCGGCAGGTCGACATCGCAGAGGATCGACGTCTCCGCGTCGGGCGGCGCGGTCCGCGTCGACACTTGCCGTTCCGCCGCAGACCGCTCCGCCGCAGACCGCTCCGCCGTGCCCGGCCCGTGGCTCGCCGCATCCGAGTCACGCCTCGGATGCGGTACGGCAGAAGACTCCGGCGGGCCGACGCACGAGCTGTCCGCGCTGCTGCCGGCGTCGGCAGCAGCTGCTGCGGGTTGCGGAGGGTCAGGACTCATCGGCGGAGAAGCGTACCGCCCTGTCGCCGATCACGACTTCACACCAGACCCGCGCACCACCGCGCAACTCGTTGCCGGCGCCGACCTGCGCCCCGTCGCCGATGACGACCCCGTCGAGCACGGTGCCCGCCCCGACGCGCGCCCCCCTGCCGACGATCGAGTCGCGCACCACCGCCCCGGCTTCGACGTGCGCGTCCTCACCGACCACCGAGCCGATGATCTCCGAACCCGAAGCGATCTTGGCGCGTGCGCCGATGGTGCTGCCGCCGCCCACCTTCACGTCCACATCGAGGTCCGCCCCGGGCAGTACCAGCGCGTCGGCCAGGTCGGGGCGCGTGGTGGCCGGGATGGCGAGCGAGTCGACGGCGCCGAGCACCAGGTCGGCTGAACCGTGCACGAACGCCTCGGGCGTGCCGAGGTCCCGCCAGTACGACTGCTCGACGACGCCGAGCACCTTCGCGCCCGCGGCGAGCAGCCCGGGGAAGGTCTCGCGCTCGACGGAGACCGGCCGGCCGGCCGGGATGCCGTCGATGACTGAGCGTCGGAAGACGTAGCAGCCGGCGTTGATCTGGTCGGTGACGATGTCCTCGACGCGCTGCGGCTTCTCCCGGAAGGCGGTCACCCAGCCGTCGGCGTCGGTGGGGACCAGGCCGAACGCGCTCAGCTTGTCCTTGGCGACCCTCGTCAGATGCAGCGTCACGTCGGCTCCGCGGGTAAGGTGCGCGTCGACGAGCGCGACCAGGTCGACGCCGGAGAGGATGTCGCCGTTGAAGATCAGCACCGGTTCGTCCGCCGCGCTGCGCAACCGGTCGGCCACGTTGCGGATCGCGCCGCCCGTGCCCATCGGCTCGGTCTCGGTGACGTAGTCGAGTTCGAGCCCGAAGTCGGAGCCGTCGCCGAAGTAGGCTTCGAACACCTCGGGCCGGTAGGCGGTGGCGAACACGATCCGGTCGATCCCCGCGGCCCTGGCCCGCACCAGCTGGTGGCTGAGGAACGGCACGCCGGCGACCTGGAGCATCGGCTTGGGCGTGTAGACGGTCAGCGGCCGCAGCCGGGTGCCTTTACCGCCCACAAGCAGGATCGCTTCAGCCACTGTTCCTGTTCTCCCATCAGGTTTCCGGATACTTGCGCCTCTTCGCCTGCGCGAGAGCCGATTACACTCTGTGATAGACATAGACCTTGGCCTGGTTGAACACAAGCTGATAGCCGTTCTGCCGCAGCCAGTGCGCGCGTTCCACCGCCAAGAGGATGTCATTGAGCGGATATGAGTTCTGCGCGGTCTGCAGGACCACCCAGGGACAGCCCCGCGGCACCTGATCGAGCAGGATCACTTGATCACGGCTACTCAGATGCGTTGCGACGTCGTCGTCCGCCTCCACGCAGACGCCGCTGGGGATCATCGCGGTTGCCGCGGTCTGCGCCGTGGTCAGGGCGTCGGCCGACCATTGGCCCGCGTTGAACACGCTGCGGATCGGGAAGGTGTGCGTGATCACCACGGCGAACAGCAGGATCAGCGCGGGCCAGCCGACCGCGAACCAAGGT
Source organism: Actinocrinis puniceicyclus (assembly GCF_018283645.1). Lineage (GTDB taxonomy): Bacteria > Actinomycetota > Actinomycetes > Streptomycetales > Catenulisporaceae > Actinocrinis > Actinocrinis puniceicyclus. Next base: position 22,751 of record NZ_JAGSXH010000051.1, read on the forward strand.
CGCGCACGTCTGAGCGCAAGTACCCGGCCGGGCAGACGCGGGCGCAGGGATGAGACGCCGCCGACGACACGGATCAGCCCGTCCGCCGCGGCCATGATCAGAATCGCCGCGAGGAAGGCGTTGTAGTGCTGGTCGAGCGTCCAGTGCTCGGGCTTGTCCGAGAACAGCCTCTCGGCCAGCAGCGGCGCGGCGAGCAGGCACAGCGGTGAGGCGAGGCTCAGGTACAGATAGGGCCAGAACAGAAAATACAGCGTATTGATCTTGATGTCGGGCTGCGTCGCCACCTGGAAGGCGTAACCGGGGTCGGTGATCAGCGTCTTGAGCGCGCCGAGCATGTCCGGGCCGAGCTGACCGTAGTACCAGTAGAAGCCGACTCGGCCGCCGTAGGCGGGGATCCACAGGTGTAGCACGGCCATGGCGAAGGCCACGCCGCCGACGCCGAGCGCAACCCCGGTGATCCGGTAGCGGCGGCGCTCGTCCCGCTCCAGCGGCTCGCCGTTCACGCGGCGGGTGACGAGCAGGAGCAGGCCGAAGGCGGCCACCACGTATCCCGCGTCCTCCTTGACCAGCAGCAGCGCCACCGCGCAGGCGACCGCTTGGCCAAGCCGCCGGGCCTGGTACCGCTCGACGAGCATCGCGCTGAGCGGCACGAAGAACGCGACTTCGTGGAAACCCGCCTGCGTCGCCTCTTGCAGCGGCCAGGACAGCCCGAAGGCGGCGGCGGTGAGGTATGCGCCGACCGCGGCCTTCCGAGGCGGGGCGATGCGCAGCAGGGCGCGGCGCGCGAAGGCCCATACGCTCGGCACGGCGAGGCCGAAGAGCGCGGCCTGGGCCAGCAGCAGCACCTGCGGGTTGTTCCAGATCCAGTAGAGCGGGGCGAGCAGCGCGAGGATCGGCGAGAAGTGGTCGCCGAGGATCGAGAACGGCTGTGCGTAGCCGGGAGCGACCTGGGCGGCGTCGTGCACGTCCTTGAACATGGACACCGGGAGCCGGCCGTGCGCGTAGTCACGGATCGCCTGGTCGAAGATCACCAGGTCGTAGCCGCCGACCCGGAAACGGTGGTACTGCTGCACTTCGAAGGCGCCGTGCAGCAGCGCCGTGGCCGCGGCGACGGCGGCCACCCCCCAGAAGTGACGCCGCCCGGCGAGCGCGCGCAGCCGCGCCCGCGCGTGTCCGAGCCGTGGTATCGGCCGGCGGATCGCAGCGGGCAGTGCGGAGATACGCGCTGCTGACTGGGTCACGGGGCAACAGCCTAAAGGGCCCGGGTTTCCCGGCTCGGGCGGGCGCGCTCAAGCCGTGGCGGCACCATGCGTAGGCTCGCTGCCGTGACTATTCCCTTTTCCGGCGGCGACCTGCGCGGCCTCGCGGACACCCGGGACGTTGCCTCGGCGTGGCGGCGTCTTATCGCGGCGAAGGCGGCGCAGCCGTTCCTGACTTATCATGACGAAACTACCGGTGAACGAGTCGAACTGTCGTACGCGACGTTCGGTAATTGGCTGGCCAAGACCGCGAACCTGGTGCAGGACGACTTGCTGGCCGGCCCGGGCGACCGGATCACGGTGAGCGCGCGGCCGCACTGGCTGACGGCGGTCTGGTTGGTGGCGCCGCTGTGGGCGGGCGCGGTGGTCGATCCCTGGGGCGAGACGAGGTCCGCGCACACGGTGGTGGCGGGGCCCGAGGAGGCGGTTCTGGCCGAGGCGGGGCAGTGCCCGGGAGAGCGGCTGGCGCTCTCGCTGCTGCCGCTCGGCCGCCCGTTCGACGTCGCGCCGGAAGGTTTCCGCGACTATGCGGCCGAGGTGCGTGCCTTCGCGGACCGGTTCACGTCGTTCAATCCGCCCACGCCGGGCATGGCGGCGCTGGTCCTCGACGGCCGGACGGTCACACATGCCGAACTCGTCGAACGGGCGGCGGCCGCGGCCGCCGCGGCGAGCGAGTACCCGGACGGCCCCGCACGCGGGCTCGGCGGCGCGGACCGGCTGCTGGTGAACGCGCAACGGGACCGGTTCACCGGACAGGAGTTGCTCGGCTGGCTGTTCGGCCCGCTGCTGACGGGAGCCGCGGTCGTGCTCGTGCACGGTGCCGGTTCGCAGCGACTGGAGCGGATCGCCCGCACGGAGCGCGTGACGCGGTGGCTGACGCTGGACTGATCGCGGGGCCCCGCCCGCAGCGGGATCCGCGCGAAGTCGCGTCCAACGCGGCCAACTGCGAAAATTCATGCGATTGGCGCAACCGTGCGGCCGGTCCGGTGGTCTCTGACAGTGCGCACTGGTGCGGGGATGAATGGGGTGGCGATGGCAGCGCTGGGACGGCGTCGCTTGCGTGAACTGCGGGTCGCCGTGGTCGTCGCCTCGACGCTCGCGGTGGGGATCAGCGGCGCGCTCGGCTACGTCTACCTTCACCTGAATGCCAACATCAAGACGTTCAGTGAGGTCGGCGTCTCCAGGAGCCGGCCACCGGAGGCGACACCCGCGACCACGGCGCCCGGCCAGCCCGCCGCGCAGCCCCCGATCAACCTGCTGCTGATCGGGTCGGACACCCGCGCCGGAGGCAACGTCTCGCTCGGCGGCGGCTTCGCGGTCGAGGGCGCCCGCTCGGACACGACGATCCTGCTGCATGTCTCCGGGGACCGGAAGCACGCGGTCGGGGTTTCCATTCCGCGCGACGCGCTGGTGGACGTCCCGGCCTGCTACGCGAACGGCGGCTGGCTGCCCGCGCAGACCGACGTGATGTTCAACTCGGCGTTCTCCGAGGGGAATCTGCCCACGGGCAATCCGATATGCACGCAGAACACCGTCGAGGCGATGAGCGGGATCCGGATCGATCACACGATGGTGATCGACTTCTCCGGTTTCGCCGCGATGAGCAGGGCGGTCGGCGGGGTCACGGTATGCGTTCCGGCGGTGAACAGCACATACCTTGAACACGCGTACGGCGTGACGCTCGACCCCGGCGTGCAGAACCTGTCCGGTCAGGCCGCGGTCGAGTACGTGCGCGCGCGGGAGGGTTTCGGCGACAACAGCGACATCGGCCGGATGAAGCGCCAGCAGGCGTTCCTGTCCGCGTTGATGAAGAAGATGCTGGACTCGGGCACGCTGGACAACCCGGTCGCGCTGTATCAGCTCGCGGACGCGGCGACGAAGTCGCTGACCGTGGACAGCTCGCTCGACTCGGTCAGCTCCCTGGTTTCGCTGGGTGTTCAGCTCAAGACGGTGCCGCTGTACAACCTGGAGTTCGTCACGACGCCGTGGAGCTATGACGGCGCGCGGGTGGACTTGATACAGCCGGACACCGACGTGTTGTGGTCGCTGCTGCGCGAGGACAGGACGCTGGAGGGCCAGGACGCTTCGGGCGGGGCGTCGGCGACTTCCGGTCCCACCGGCTCGGCCTCCGCGGCGCCGACCGCGAGCCCGGGCCCGAGCGCGGCGAGCGAGCGCATGCGGCTGATGGCGCTCGGCGAGGCGGGGCCGAGTTCAAGCGCGAGCACCGGGACCTCGCCCTCCGCCGTGGCGTCCGACGAGGCGTCCGCTGCGGGCACGACTGCCGGCACCCCGACGCCGGTCCCGAGCGGCATCACCCAGAACATCCGGCGGGCCGACTCGGATCCGTGCTCGGACTTGTCATACGGGAACTGACACCTCGGGCGGGGCCGCGGATCAGAGGCGCGCATCACCGGGCGCGCATCACCGGGCCGCGCGGAACTCGGCGGCGCGGCGCGTCACTTCAGCGTCGACTCGTAAAGCGAGCGCGGCGAGGTGAGAAATCCCCAGCCCCAACTGAAGTGCATCGTCGCGAGCACGAGCGGCAGCCGGGCTCGCACCGGCCGGGCCCGGCCGCGCGACTCGAGCAGCGCGCCGAGCGTGATCAGCAGCGCGTAACCCACCGGCGCCGCGAAACCCAGCGCGAGGATCGGAAGTCCGGCGGCCAGACCCGCCAGCCCGAGCAGCGTGCCTGAAATGACCGCGATGACGGCAACCGGCGGGGCGAGGTACCGCACGCTCGCCGTGCCTTGATGTGTACGCATCACGACTCGACGCCAGCGGCCGTACAGCCGGTACTGGTTCGCCAGTGCCCTGAGATTCGGCCGGGGGCGGTAGGTCACCCTCAGCTCCGGGGAGAAGTAGACCAGCCCGCCGCTCTGCCGCAGCCGGTGGTTGAGCTCCCAGTCCTGCGCGCGGATGAACGCCTCGTGGTAGCCGCCGAGTTTGTCGAGCACCGAACGCCGGAACACGCCGAGGTACACGGTGTCGGCGGGTCCTGCCTCACCGCCGGTGTGGAACTTCGCGTTGCCGACGCCGAGTTTGGAAGTCATGGCGACCGCGACGGCGCGCTCGAACGTCGTCTCGCCTTCGGCGTGCATGACGCCGCCGATGTTCTGCGCCCCGGTCTGCTCCAGCAGCCGTACCGCGGTCTCGATGTAGCCGGGGTTGAGCAGCCCGTGCCCGTCCACGCGCACGACGATCTCGCCACGTGAGGCTGCGATCGCCGCGTTGAGCGCGCTGGGAGTGCGGCCGGTGGGGTTCGGGACGGTGCGTACGCGCGGATCGGCGGCGGTCAACTCGGCGGCGATCTGGTCGGTGCGGTCGCGGGAGGGCCCGAGCGCGATGACGATTTCAAGGTCGCCGGCGTACCGCTGCGCGAGGATGTGGCGCACGGCCGCGGCCAGGTGCCGCTCCTCGTTGAGTACCGGCATGATCACCGAGACCGACGGCCACGGATCGGGCCGCGCCGGGATGCCCTCGGCGGGTTCAGCGGCCGGCGTCATGGGCGGCATCGCCGCCGCACCGGCGGGCTCGGGTTCCAGCGTCGCGTTCGCGTTCATCGGGGCCGCACTCTATCGAAGGCCGGCCGGCGCGGAACCGTCGTGTGTCCGCGTGCCGGGACTGTTCACGGTGCCTCGCGGGAGGCGAGGATCGCCGCGCGGCGGGCCAGCCGGTGTGTGCGCCGGATGCCGGCCTCGTGGTTGCGCCGCTCGTCCTCCTGCGTCTCCAGCAGCAGGGGATGGACCGGGCGCGGCTTGCCGTCGGCGTCGATGGCGACGAACACCAGGTAGGCGCTGGCGACGTGGGCGGGCTCGGCCCCGGCCCGGTCCCAGCGTTCCGCCTCGACCCTGACTCCGATCTCCATCGAGGTGTGGCCGGTCCAGTTGACCTGTGCGTGCGTGTGCAGCAGGTCGCCGACGTGCACCGGGTTGAGGAAGGCCATCTCGTCGAGGAACGCGGTGACCGCCGGGCCGCCGGAGTGCCGGGTCGCGACGAGACCGGCCACGTCGTCGACGAGCTTCATCATCACCCCGCCGTGCACGTTGCCCAGCAGATTGACGTCGAGTTGGGTCATCACGCGGCTCAGCGAGATCCGGGTCTCGGAGACGGGTTTCCCGGGAAGCTGCGGCGGCGTCTGAGGCATGATCACACGATATGCCGCCGGGCACGCGGCTTACCACAGGCGGGCGAGCGGTCCTCGACTCGGATAGGGTGCGACGCGAGCAAAATGACGCGACACGACGCGACACGACACGTCAGGTCACGATGTACCCACGTCCGCGCGTGGCGCGGGCAATCGAGCGACCAAGAGTCCACAGTCCGGCAGGAGCCCAGAGGTCCGCATGAAGATCACACCGCTGTCCGTCCCCGGCGCGTGGGAGATCCTTCCGCAGCAGCACGGCGATCCGCGCGGCCTGTTCATGGAGTGGTACCGCTACGACAAGCTGGCGGAGGCGGTCGGGCACCCGCTGGACCTCGCGCAGGCGAACCTGTCGGTATCGGCGAAGGACGTGGTGCGCGGGATCCACTTCGCGCAGCTGCCGCCGAGCCAGGCCAAGTATGTGACCTGTGTGCGTGGCGCGGTGTTGGACCTGATCGTGGACATCCGGGAGGGTTCGCCGACCTTCGGCCGCTGGGAGTTCGTCCGGCTGGACGACGAGGAGCGGCGCGCCGTCTACCTGTCGGAGGGCCTTGGTCACGGCTTCTGCGCGCTGACGGACGACGCGACGCTTGTGTACGGCTGCTCGGCGACTTTCAACCGGGAGCGTGAGTTCTCGATCAACCCGCTCGACCCGGAACTCGCGATCGAGTGGCCGACGGACTCACCGCAGTTCTCCGCGCGCGACGCGGCGGCGCCGTCTCTCGCCGAAAACCGCGCGGCCGGCCGGCTGCCCGACTACGCCGCGTGCCTGGAGTTCTACGCACTCAGGTCGGCGGAGTTCAGGTCGGCGGAGTCCAACAACTGACGGCATGATGGCGCCGCCTGACGGTGAAATCGGTGGGTGCCCGTCAGGCGGCCGGTCCGGGGGTCGCGGGCAAGTGGGTCCAGCTGCGCCGGCGGCGTAAATCGCCGGGCTGCGCTGGTAGAAGCGGGTGCCCGCGCGCAGTACGGCCTGCGCGCCCCTGCCATCAGCATGCTGATCCGTGGACCGCGGCCCTCGGATCGGCTGGGACAGTACGGCTCCGGTGAGCGCGCGGTCAAGCCGCGCCGAGGCGGCCGCCCTCGTGCACGCGCACACGCCGCGAAACTTGCACGAGCCGCCAGGCCGCGACGACGTGCGAGAGACCTTCCAGCGCCGGCAGAACGCCGCGCGCCGCACCGAGCGCGCGCTCAGCCCTTGAGCAGCTGACGCGCCATCACCACGCGCTGGATCTGGTTGGTGCCCTCGTAGATCTGCGTGATCTTCGCGTCTCGCATCATCCGCTCCAGCGGATAGTCCTGCGTGTACCCGTACCCGCCGAGCAGTTGGACCGCGTCCGTCGTGATCTCCATCGCCGCGTCGGAGGCGAAACACTTCGCGGCCGCGCCGTAGAAGGTCAGGTCGGGGTCGTTGCGCTCGGACTTCGCGGCTGCCGCGTACGTGAGCTGACGCGCGGCGGCGATCTTCATGCCCATGTCGGCGAGCATGAACTGCACACCCTGCAACTCGGCGATCGGCTTGCCGAACTGCTTGCGCTGCTTGACGTAGTCGGCCGCGTAGTCGAGCGCACCCTGCGCGACACCCAGCGCCTGCGCGGCGATGGTGACGCGCGTGTGGTCGAGCGTACGCATCGCGGTCTTGAAACCGGTGCCGGGTTCGCCGATGATGCGGTCGCCCGGGAGCCAGACGTCGTCGAAGTACAGTTCCCGGGTCGGCGAGCCCTTGATGCCGAGCTTCTTCTCCTTGGCGCCGAAGGTGAATCCCTCGTCGCTCTTCTCGACCACGAAGGCCGAGATCCCCCGGGTGCCGATGCCCGGCTCGGTGACCGCCATCACGGTGTAGTACTCGGACACGCCCGCGTTGGTGATCCAGCGCTTGACGCCGTTGAGCCGCCAGCCGTCACCGTCGCGCACCGCGCGCGTCGTCATGCCCCCGGCGTCGGAACCGGCGTCGGGTTCGGACAGCGCGTAGGAGAACATCGCCCGTCCCTCGGCCACCGGGCGCAGGTACTTCTGCTTCAGTTCCTCGGACCCGGCGAGAATCAGCGGCACCGTGGCCAGCTTGTTGACCGCGGGGATCAAGGACGAGGACATGCAGGCGCGCGCGACCTCCTCGATCACGATGCAGGCCGCCAGCGCGTCAGCCCCGGCGCCGCCGTACTGCTCGGGGATGTGGATCGCGTGCATGTCCGCGGCGTGGAGGGCGTCGTGCGCCTCCTGCGGGTAGCGCGCCTCCTGGTCCACGGCCGCGGCGTAAGGCGCGATCTTGGTCTCGACGAGCGAGCGCACCGACTCGCGCAGCAGCTCATGCTCCTCGCGGAGGGTGAAAAGGTCGAAATCCTGGGGCTGGTTCACATCCGCCATTGTTACCCACCAGTAGCCAGTGCGCCACCCCCGCCCGACTGTGCCTTTGTGCGCGACGCCGGGCGAAGTGTCGTCAACCGTGGCCTAAGGTCGGAGACACCGCATGCGGCGGGCAGCACTATCGCGACGCGACGGAAGGGGGCGGCACGTGGCCGCTCGGATCAGCGTTATCGGAACCGGATACCTCGGCGCCACACACGCGGCCTGTATGGCCGAGTTGGGCTATGAGGTACTCGGCATGGACGTGGACGCGGAGAAGATCGCCGCGCTGGCCTCGGGCAGGGTCCCGTTCTATGAGCCGGGACTTGAGGAACTGCTGGCCAAGCACGTGGCCGACGGCAGGCTCCGCTTCACCACCTCTTACTCCGAAGTCGCCGAGTTCCACGCGGACGTGCACTTCATCTGCGTGAACACACCGCAGCGCAGGGGCGAATACGCGGCGGATCTGCGGTACGTCGACGCGGTGATCGACGGGCTCGCGCCGCACCTGGACCAGCCGACCGTGATCGCCGGCAAGTCCACCGTTCCGGCCGGCACGGCGGCCCGGCTCACCGAGCGCGTCGCCGAGTTGGCCCCGGCGGGCACGGCCGTGGAACTGGCGTGGAACCCCGAGTTCCTGCGCGAGGGTTACGCGATCGGCGACACGCTGCGGCCCGACCGGCTGGTGCTCGGCGTCGCCTCGCCGGGTGCGCGAACGGCGTCGGACGCCGGGAACTCGTCGCGCGCTGAGGCGGTGCTGCGCGAGGTGTACAAGCCGCTGACGGACGCGGGCGTGCCGCTGATCGTGACGGACCTGGCCACGGCCGAACTGGTGAAGGTCGCCGCGAACGCCTTCCTGTCCACGAAGATCTCGTTCATCAACGCGATGGCGGAGGTCTGCGAGGCGGCCGGCGGCGACGTGATGAAACTGGCCGAGGCGCTGGCGCACGACGCCAGGATCGGCGGGAAGTTCCTGGTGCCCGGGCTCGGCTTCGGCGGCGGCTGCCTGCCGAAGGACATCAGGGCCTTCATGGCGCGGGCCGGGGAACTGGGCGTGGACCAGGCGCTGGCCTTCCTCAAGGAGGTCGACGAGATCAACATGCGCCGCCGGGTGCGGCTGGTGGACCTGGCCCGCGAGCAGTGCGACGGCTCGTTCCTGGGCAAGCGGGTCGCGGTGTGGGGCGCCGCGTTCAAGCCGGACTCGGACGACGTGCGGGACTCGCCCGCGCTGAACGTGGCGGCCTCGATCCTGTTGCAGGGCGCGCAGGTCACCGTGTACGACCCGAAGGCGAACGACAACGCCGCCAAGCTGTTCCCGACGCTCGCCTACGCGGAATCGGCGCTGGCCGCGGCGCGTGGCGCGCACGTGATCCTGCACCTGACCGAGTGGCTGGAGTTCCGCGAGGTGGATCCGCGCGAGGTCGGCGAGGTCGTCTCGCGGCGGCATATCGTCGACGGGCGCAACGCGCTCTCGGCCGAACGCTGGCATGAGGCGGGCTGGACCTACCGCGCGCTCGGCCGGCCCGTGGTCGGCTGAGGATAAGGCCGAAGCCGAGACTGAGCCCAAGGCCGAGCCCAAGCCCGAGACCGAGGCCGAGAGGCTAAGGAGCTATGGGGCTAAGGGCGCCGGTCAGCTCAGCTCGGCTCGGACCTGTCGGTCTGTAGCTTGGCACGCAACACCGCACCCTTAGCCCGCGCCTGCGCCTCAAGGTCGTCCTGGAACGCGCGCATCGCGGCCAGCAGATGCGGATCGTGCGCGCCCAGGATCCGCACCGCGAGCAGTCCCGCGTTGCGTGCGCCGCCGACCGACACGGTCGCCACCGGCACGCCCGCGGGCATCTGCACGATCGACAGCAGCGAATCCATGCCGTCGAGGTGCTTGAGCGGCACCGGCACGCCGATCACCGGCAGCGGCGTCACGGAGGCGAGCATCCCGGGCAGGTGCGCCGCTCCGCCCGCCCCGGCGATGATCGCCTTCAGGCCGCGGGAGACCGCCCGCCGCCCGTACTCGATCATCGTCTGCGGCATCCGGTGCGCCGAGACGACATCCACCTCGTAGCAGACCTCGAACTCGTCCAGCGCCGCGGCGGCCGCGCTCATCACCGGCCAGTCCGAGTCCGAGCCCATGACGATGCCGACCTGCGCCCGGTCCCCGCCCCGCGCCGGTGCGTCACTCATCGATCTCTCCCCGCAAGTAGGCGGCCGCGTGCGTGGCACGCTCAACGCAGTCGCCGAGGTTGTCACCGAGCACGGTCACGTGTCCGATCTTCCGGCCGGGCTTGACCGCCTTGCCATACATGTGGATCTTCAGCCCGGGGTCCCGCGCCATGCAGTGCAGATACGCCGGGTAGACGTCGGGCAGGTCGAGTCCGAGCACATTGGCCATCACGGCGACCGGCGCGTGCGGCGTCGGAGCGCCGAGCGGCAGGTCCAGCACCGCGCGCAGATGGTTCTCGAACTGGCTGGTCACCGCCCCGTCGATGCTCCAGTGCCCGGAGTTGTGCGGCCGCATCGCCAGCTCGTTGACGCTCAGCGCGCCGTCGGCGGTCTGGAACAGCTCGACCGCCAGCATCCCGGTCACATCGAGCTCCCGCGCGACCGTCAGCGCGATGCGTTGCGCCTGCGCCGACCGGTCGGCGCCGAGGCCGGGTGCCGGGGCGTAGACCTCGCGGCAGACACCGTCCCGCTGCACCGTCTCCACCACGGGATAGGCCACGGCCTGCCCGTGCGGCGAGCGGGCCACCTGGGCGGAAAGCTCCCGGACGAACGGCACGAGCACCTCGGCGATCAGCTCGACGCCGCGCTCGTGCGCGGTCTCGACGACCTCCCGCAGCTGTTGCGGCGTCTCGATCCTCCAGACGCCTTTGCCGTCGTAGCCGCCCCTGATCGCCTTGAGGATGAACGGCCAACCGGTCTCGCGGGCGAACTGCGCCGCGGTATGCATGGCGGCGTCCACGCTCGCGGCGTCCAGCCGGGTCCAGCGCGGGACCGGCACGCCGAGCGCGCCGAGTTGTTCCCGCATGACCGCCTTGTCCTGCGCGTGCAGCAGCGCGTCCGCGCCGGGATGCACCGCCACGCCCTGTTCGATCAGGCGCTCGAGTACGGCGGTCGGCACGTGCTCGTGGTCGAAGGTCACCACGTCGCAGCCGCGGGCGAAGGCGACGACCGCGTCCGGATCGTCGTGCGAACCGAGAACCACATCCGGGATCACCTGAGCGGCGCAATCGTCCGCCCTGGCCGCGAGCACCCGCAGCCGCACGCCGAGCGCAACGGCCGGGGGTTGCATCATCCGGGCCAACTGCCCCGCGCCGATGACGCCGACGACCGGCGCACCGACACCGAGGGACCCGGCGGCGCCGGTCGCGCCCGCCCTTCCACCATCTGTGCCGATCACAGGACCCAAGCCTAACGGCGCGCCCGGCCTGCTCCGGCCCGGGATGCCCGGCCCTGGGCTGCCACGGCCATGCCCGCACGTTGTCACGGCGATACCACGTGCACGCACGAGCGGCCTGTTTTGTGTACCTTGAACGGGCAATGTGTCCGTCACAGGTCTGCTACGGACCCTCCCGTGACGGTCTCGCACCGACGACAGTGGCTACTCTCGTAGTGGTGAGCCCCCGGAAGTCAGGCAGGTAATCCACAGTGGCGGCACTAGAAGCTGTATACGCCCGAATTCGCCGCGGGTTCCACGAGCTGGCGAAGTTCGGCACTATCGGCGCGATCGCCCTCGTGGTGAACATGCTGGTGACCAACCTGTGCTGGCAGGCCATTCCGCACAAGCCCGTCATCGGCTCGATCTTCGGCACCATCGTGGCCACGATCGTGGCCTACCTGGGCAACCGGTTCTGGACCTACAAGGACCGCGACTCGATCGGCCGCAGCCGCGAGCTGGTGCTGTTCTTCGCGGTCAACGGCATCGGGATGCTGATCGAGACGGTGCCGCTGGCCTTCTCCCAGTACGTCCTGCACTTCGACAGCGCGGTCGCGAACAACATCGCCAAGTACGTCTTCGGCATGCCGCTGGGGATGGTATTCCGGCTGTGGACCTACCGCACCTGGATCTTCCCGAAGGCGGACCCGGCGCTGGTCGTCGAGCAGTTCCAGTACTCCACCGCCGAGCCGATGCCCACCTCGCAACTTCCGCTCGTGCCGCACAGCCCGCGGCACAAGCGCTCCGGTTCCGGGGACCTGCTGCGCGCCACCAGCGGGAGCACCGGCAGCTGACGCGCCGACCTAAGGCCTTCCAAGGGGCGGGAATCCGAGAGGGTTCCCGCCCCTTCGCGTTCGTCATGCCGCATCTTTCACGACTTGCTTTCACATACAGGCACGACCGGTAGCGCGCACGCAGCGGTCCGCGCGCCCCCGCGACCGCACCCCGAAGCCCGCCCCGAAGTCCGTTCCCGCGCCCTCGAAGTCCGGCCGCCGAGGCGCGGCCCGGCGCTACGTGAGCGGATCGAAGGCCGTGAGGAACACCGCGAAGACCGGCGGGCGCTGCTGAAGCAGCTCCAGCCGGCCGCCGTCGGCCTCCGCCAGCTCCCGCGCCACGGTCAGGCCCAGGCCGGTGGAGGCCCGGCCGGAGACCGAGCGTTCGAAGACCCTGGCGCCCAGCTCGGGCGGCACGCCGGGCCCCTCGTCACACACCTCGACGACCACAGATCCGCCGGTCGTGCGGGTGCGTATGGTGACCGGGCCGGCGCCGTGCATCAGCGAGTTCTCCATCAGCGTCGCGAGCACCTGCGCGAACGCGCCGGGCGTGGCGACCGCGGCCAGGCCGCGCACCCCCTCCACCCGGATCGGGCGGCGGGCGCTGCGGAAGGCCGGACGCCACTCGAAGATCTGCTGGCGGATCACCATGTCCACGTCGATCGGCACCGTGGAGGTGGACCGGCGCGTGTCCCGTGCGTCCGTCAGCAGCCGCTGCACCACGTCGGTCAGCCGCTCGACCTGGGTCAGCGCGACCGCCGCCTCCTCCTTCACGTCCATCAGGTCCTGCGCCGCGATGATCTCCTCCAGCCGCATCGAGAGCGCGGTCAGCGGGGTGCGCAGCTGGTGCGACGCGTCGGCGGCCAGCCGCCGCTCGGTGGCCAGCATCCGGGAGATCCGGTCGGCGGTGTGGTCGATCACCTCGGCGACCCGGTCCAGCTCCGGGATGCCGTAGCGGCGGTGGCGCGGCCGCGGATCGCCGGAGCCGAGCCGCTCGGCGGTCTGGGCCAGGTCGCTGAGCGGGCGCGAGAGCCGCCGCGCCTGGAGGAAGGCCACTCCGCAGGCCGCGATCGTGGCCAGCACGGCGACCCCGAGCACCAGCAGCAGGCTGCCGCGGATACGCATCTCGGTCGGCGACCAGGACTCGGTGAGCACGGCGGTCACCTGCCGCGGTTTCGGGCCGATGTAAGGGTCGCTCGACTTGGGATGGTCGTTCACGGCAGTGCCGAGCATCACCGGGTCGTGCCCCGGATACGTCAGGGTGGCGCTGTCACCGTCGGGAACCAGCGCGGCCAGCACCTTCTCGTCGACCTGGCCGGTGACCGCGAGCTGTTGGTCCAGCTGGAAGCCGATCAGCTGCACCCGCTGGTTGAGCGCCGCGTGCTCGGCCTCGCTGATGCGCAGCGCGTCGATGACACCCAGCGGCACGCCGAGCAACACGACCACGATCAGCACGGCGGAGACCGTGGACTTGATCATCCGACGGCGCATTTACCCCCCAGGGCGGTGCCTTCAAGGACGGTCGTCAGCCGCGCTCGAACCGGAACCCCACCCCGCGGACGGTCGAGATGAACCGGGGGTTGGCGGCGTCGTCGCCGAGCTTCTTGCGCAGCCAGGAGATGTGCATGTCCAGCGTCTTGGTCGAGGACCACCAGGTAGTGTCCCAGACTTCACGCATCAGCTGTTCACGGGTTATCACCCGGCCCGCGTCGCGCACCAGCACCCGCAGCAGGTCGAACTCCTTCGCGGTCAGGTTCAGCTCCTCGTCGCCGAGGAAGGCGCGGTGGGACTCGACGTCGATGCGCACCCCGCGCGCGGCGGTACCGGTGTCCGGCGAGCCGCGGCGCAGCAGCGCGCGCACCCGGGCCAGCAGCTCGGCGAGCCGGAACGGCTTGGTCACGTAGTCGTCGGCGCCCGCGTCAAGGCCGACCACCGTGTCCACCTCGTCGGCGCGGGCGGTGAGCACCAGTACCGGGAAGCCGTGGCCGTCGGTGCGCAGCCGGCGGCACACCTCCAGACCGTCCATGCCGGGAAGTCCGAGATCCAGCACGAGCAGGTCCACCACGCCGGACTGGGCCAAGGCCAGTGCGCCCGGCCCGTCGGCGCGCAGGTCGACGTCGTAGCCCTCCCGGCGCAGCGCGCGAGCCAGCGGCTCGGCGATGGCCACGTCGTCTTCTGCGAGCAGTACGCGGGTCATGGGGCGATCGTAGGCTGCCCGGCCCACCCAGCGGGATACTCCCCGGTAACTCACGCGGGTTTCGATTCAGGGAGCGGATTTTCGTCCCGTTTCGCGGCTTTCCTTCCGCGCCGCGGCTGACGGGGCGTCAAGGGTTTTCCCTACTGATCGCGGATCGTCCGGGCGCCGGCGCGTTGCGCTCACACGTTCGCGGGGCGGTTTCCGTCGGGCCGGGTCGTCGAAGATGTCTGCTCAGGCCAGCGAGTCCACCCAGGCCGAGTGCATGTCGACGAAGCGGCCCGTCGCGGCGCCCAACAGCTGCGCCGGCGCGCCGTCCTCGACCACCCGCCCGCCCTCCATCACCAGGACCCGGTCCGCGATCTCCACCGTGGAGAGCCGGTGCGCGATGATCAGCGCCGTGCGCTCGGCCAGGATGGTGCGCAGCGCCCGCTGCACCAGCCGCTCGCTGGGCACGTCGAGCGACGAGGTCGCCTCGTCGAGCACCAGCACCGCCGGGTCGGCGAGGAACGCACGAGCGAACGCGACCAGCTGGCGCTGCCCGGCGGACAGCCGCCCGCCGCGCTTCTTGACGTCCGTGGCGTATCCGTCGGGCAGGGCCGCGATGAACTGGTGCGCGCCGATCGCCCGGGCCGCCTGCTCGACCTGAGCGTCGGTGGCGTCCGGGCGGCCGAACCGGATGTTGTCCGCGACGGTGCCGGTGAACAGGAAGTTCTCCTGCGTGACCATGACCACCGCGCTGCGCAGGTCGCCGTCGCCCAGGTCGCGCAGGTCGATCCCGTCGAGCCGCGCCACGCCGGCGTCCGGGTCGTAGAAGCGGCACATCAACCGGGCCAGGGTGGACTTGCCCGCGCCGGTCGCGCCGACCAGCGCCACGGTCTGCCCGGCCGGGATGGTCAGGTCGAGCTCCGGAAGGACGATCTTCTCGGGATGCGCCGCGCCGTCCGCGGACTGCTGCTCGCGGCGCGGGTAGGCGAAACGCACCGCCTCGAAGCGCAGCTCGCCGCGCACCGGCCGGGGCAGCTGGACCGGCTGCCGCGGCTCCGGAACGCCCGCCTCCTCCTCCAGGACGCCGGAGAGCTTCTCCAGCGCCGCCGTCGCCGACTGGTACGAGTTGTAGAACATCGCCAGGTCCTGCAGCGGGTCGAAGAAGCGGCGCAGGTACAGCAGGTAGGCGGTCAGCACGCCGACCTCCAGCGCGTGGTCCATCACCTGGAAGCCGCCGAAGATCAGCACCGCCGCGGTCATCACCGCGCCGATGGCCTTGATGCCCGGCATGAGCCACGCCATCAGCCGCATCGCGTCGGCGTTGGCCCGCTTGTAGTCCGCGCTGAGCTCGTGGAAGATCGCGTCGTTGCGCGGCTCGCGGCGGAACGCGTGGACCGCGCGGATGCCGTTGAGGGTCTCCACGAAGTGGACGATCAAAGCCGCGATCGTCTCGCGGGTGCGGCGATAGGCGACCCGGGAACCGCGGGTGTACCACCTGAGCAGCAGGAACAGCGCCGGCAGGCAGATCAGCAGGAACAGCGAGAGCCCGGGGTCGAGCACGGCCAGCACGACGCCGATGACCGCGACGTTGAGGATCGCGTTGATCAGCCCGTCGAGGCTGGCGTTGACCAGCTCGCCGAGCGCGTCGAGGTCGTTGGTCAGCCGGGAGATCACCCGGCCCGAGGTGTACCGCTCGTGGAAGGCGATCGGCAGCCGCTGGAACTGGCGGAACACCCGGCCGCGCAGGTCGTAGACCACGTCCTGGCCGATCCGCCCGGCCAGCTTGAGGAAGCGCAGCCGCAGCAGCGAGCCGGCCAGCGCGGTGACCAGGATGCCGCTGACCGCCGCGCCGACCGGCGCCCAGTCGCCGCGCCGGATCGCCGGGATGCCGGAGTCGATGCCGACGGACACCAGGTAGGGGCCGGCCATCTCGGCGCCGGTGACCACGATGATCAGGCAGCTCGCCCACGCCAGCGCGCGACGGTGCGGGCGCAGCAGCGAGCCGAGCAGCCGCCGGGAACGGGCGCGCAGGAACAGCCCGCCGCCGGCCGAGATCTCGTCGGCCTTCTCGGCGGCGACCCCGCGCCAGTCGTCCAGCGGGATGTCTCCGGCCTGCGGTTCGGCAGCGGGGGACGCGGTGTCGGTGTCGAGCACTGTCATGCGATCAGACGCCTTCCTCGACAAGGTCAGAGCTCTGTGAAAGCAGGTCGCGGTAAGCGGGCTCGGCCGTCAGCAGTTCGTGGTGGGTGCCGAGCGCAGTGACGGTGTGGCCGCCGGACGGGTGCGGGCCGAGCAGCGCGACCCGGTCGGCCAGCAGGACGGTCGAGGCGCGGTGCGCCACGACGAGACCGGTGGTCTCGGCCAGGACCGCGCGCAGCGCCTGCTCGACCAGGCCCTCGGTGTGCACGTCGAGGGCGGAGAGCGGGTCGTCGAGCACGAGCACCGGCGGGCGTCCGAGCACGGCCCGGGCCAGGGCGAGCCGCTGGCGCTGGCCGCCGGACAGGGACAGCCCCTGCTCGCCGACCCGCGTGTCCAGGCCCCAGGGCAGGTCGTGCACGAACTGCGCCTGAGCGATCCGCAGCGCCTCCTCGACCTGGGCCGCGCTCGCCTCGGGCCGGCCGAGCACCAGGTTCTCCCGGACGCTGGCGGAGAACAGGGTCGGGTCCTCGAAGGCGCACGCGACCCGGGCACGCAGCCCGGTCAGCGACATTTCGCGCACGTCGGTGCCGTCGAGCAGCACGCGGCCGCCGGTCACGTCGTAGAGCCGGGGCACCAGCGCGGTCAGCGTGGTCTTGCCGCAGCCGGTGGGTCCGACGAGCGCGACCGTCTCCCCGGCGGCCAGGCGCAGGTTCACGTCCGTGAGGATCGGGGTTCCGGACGAGCGGTCGAGCGCGACCGGGTAGCTGAAGTCGACGTGCTCGAAGACCAGGCGGGGCTCGGCGTCGCCGGCGCCGTCCGCCGCGTCGGGCCGCGTGCGCTCGGTCACCCGTGCCTGGCCGGCCGCGTGGCCGTGCGAGCTGCCGCGGATCCGGGGCCTGGCGTCGAGTACCTCGAAGACGCGCTCGGCGGCCGTGTTCGCCTCCTGAGATGCCGCGAGCAGCCAGCCCATCGACTCGATCGGCCAGATCAGCAGCAGGTACAGGGAGATGAAGGCGATCAGGGTGCCGAGCGTGAGGGTGCCGTCGGCCACGGCGGCCCCGCCGCCGAGCACCACCAGCGCGAGCACCGCCTGCGGCTGCGCGATGATCAGCGCCCAGATCTCGGCCAGGGTCTTGATCTGGGTCAGCTGGAGTCCGCGCAGCTCGCGCGACTTGGCCAGGTAGCGCTCGGTGAGGAAGCCGGCCCGGCCGAACGCCTTGACGGCGCGGATGCCCAACGCGGACTCCTCGACGTCGGTGGCGACCTCGCCCTGCTGGTCCTGTACGGCGCGGATCTGCCGCCGGTACACCCGCTCGTACTTGAAGATCACGTAGCTGAGCGGCAGGCTGAGGACCACCACCAGGCCGCCGAGCAGCGGATGGATCACGATCAGCAGCACGCCCACCACGGCGAAGGTGACGCTGTTGACCACCAGGAAGATCAGCGCGAAGCCGAGGAAGCGCCGGATCGCCGAGATGTCGCTGGTCATCCGGGCCACCAGCTGCCCGGACTGCCAGGAGTCGTGGAAGCCGACGTCGAGGCGCTGCAGGTGCGCGTAAAGCTGGTCGCGCAGGTCCTTCTCTATGCCGAGCGCGGTTGTGGCCAGGGTGAGCCGGCGGGCGAGGATCAGCACGGCCTCGGCCAGGCCGAACAGCAGCGCGTAGAGGCCGAGCTGCCACAGCTCGCCGCGCTCGCCGTGCCGCAGCGGCCCGTCCACGACGGCCTTGGTCAGCAGCGGGACGGCGACGCCTACGAGCGTGCCGCCGAGCGCGACGGCGAACATCAGGAGCATCTGCCACCGATACGGACGAACATAGGTCTTCAAACGCCAAAGGGACGCGAAGGAACCGCCGGACGGCGATGTGGGGGGCATGCTAAGGACCATAGGAGGCGGACGGTCGGCGTGCATCCCGTTTTTGACCTGCTGGTACCACGTACGGTGGTTTGCGTGTGTTCCGGCGTCGCGGGCCGGGCACGGACCCGGATCTTTTCGAATTCACCCGTTGGAAGGAGGTGCGCGGCGGTGGTCACGTGTTAAGGTGGGCGCGGTTGCAGCTGCAGTTCCCTGAATGCTTCGTTTGAACGCCCGCGGGAGTACGGCCGCGGGCCTTCGTGTTTCGTGGCGCATCCTCTCCCATGGCGTGACCGGCAAAGCGGGACGGTTCGTGGAGGGCAACCCGGGTTCCACATCCCGTGGGACCTGTCCGACGTCCCCCTTCCAAGAGGAGAGAGATGGCTTCCGGTACGGTCAAGTGGTTCAACGCGGAGAAGGGCTACGGCTTCATCTCCCAGGACGACGGCGGCGCCGACGTCTTCGTCCACTTCACTGCGATCCAGTCGAGCGGCTACCGCTCGCTCGACGAGAACCAGCGCGTCGAGTTCGACGTCACCACCGGCCCCAAGGGTCCGCAGGCGGAGAACGTCAAGCCGCTGTAGTCATTCGCACGCGGTGACGGCTTCCCGCTGTCGACCGCACCAAGAAGCCCCTCTTCGCTGAACGGGCTACTCGCGCGCTCCGCGTCCACCAGGACGCGGAGCGTCGTGCGTTTCACCCGCATTCGGCCGGCCTGTAGGGCGTCTTGACCGTTTCGCCGGGAGCGTTGCAGTTCGCTCGGCGGGGGTACCGTGCAAGGCATGGGCAGGGTGACGACGCGCGAAGCGGTGCTGAAG
>NZ_JAGSXH010000052.1 GCF_018283645.1 Actinocrinis puniceicyclus
GTCCGGTCGTCATCATCTCCGGTTCGCCCGTCACGGGCAGCGGGACCGTCAAGAACCCGGGTGGTTCCGCAGGCGCAGGCTCGGGGTCCGGGGCGCCCGGAAACGCGGGGGGCGCCGGCTGGACCGTCCAGCTGGTGAACTGACATGGGGCGTTCATTCAGCGCTTTCACCACGGCCGGTTACACGCAGCCGGGTGCCGGGCCGACACAGTACGGCAACCTCAGCGTAGGCGTCTCGCTGGGAAGCGCGTACCAGTGGTACTTCTCGAGCCTCGGCGCGTCGCAGCAGAGCACAGAGATCGCCAGGATGCGGGCCGCGGGCATCACCTCGGTGCGCATGGACGTCTCGTGGGACGCGGTGGAACACACGCAGGGTTCATACAACTGGAGCTACCCGGCGCTGACCGCCGCGCCCATGCTGGACGCCGGCATGAACGTCCTGATGATCTTGTTGTGGTCGCCGTCGTGGGCGCTGGCCGTCGGTAACAACCCGGCGGTGTCCGGCGATCCGTTCCCGACGATCGCGCCGACCGATTTCGCGGCGTTCTGCGGGGCTGCGGCCGCGCACTTCGGGCCGCTGGGCGTGTCGGCGTTCGAGATCTGGAACGAGCCGAATCTGGACAAGGGAGTCTCCGGCCCGCTCGGCCTCGGGTACTGTTCCCCGATCGGCTACGCGGGCCTCGCTACTGCCGCTTACAGCGCGATACACGCCGACTACGTCGCCAAGCCCGGCGGCGCGCCCACCCCGACGGTGGTGGGCGGCGCGCTGGCCGGCTGGCCCCGGCTCGACTGGTCCACGTCGCCGCGAACCGCCTCCTGGTCCGCTGTCGCAGCCGGTGCCAAGAGTGCGACCGTCACCTGCTCCAGCCCGAGCTCCACGGACCGCTATAAGCTGGTGACCGGCACTTCGGTCTCCGTCTCGCCATCCGGCACGGCCGGGCAGTGGCCGGCCGGAACCTATGTCAGTGACGTCACGTCCAGCGGCTATGTCGTCAGCCCGCCGCCCTGGATGGCCGCGTTCCCCGCGGTCGACGACTCCGGCGCATTCTCCACCACCACGGAGAACGGCGTCTTCGGACTCGGATTCGGGTATCCGCCCGACGTCTTCCTCACCCAGGCTTACGCCGCCGCGGCGGGCCGGCCGATGTTCGACGCGCTCTCCATCCATCCTTACGCGTGGTCGCTGAACTCGTTCCGCAAGCTCGACGCGGGCGCCTGGGGCATGGTGCCCGAGTTGCGTCAGATCATGATCGCGCATGGCGACGGCGCAAAACCCGTCTGGTTCACGGAACTCGGGGCGCCGACCGGACAAACGGCCGCTTCCTGGTCGGCGGCCGCGGCGAGCGCGAACCACGTGGTGTTGTACGGCGGCGCCTCGGCCGAGGACGCCGGTTGCCTCGTGGGGAACCAGGCATTTCCGCTGCACAGCTACGTCGCCTCGGTCACACCCGGCGCATCGTGGACGGTGGTCCCGCCGACGGGCCTCGCGCTGGACTACGACGGGCTGACCCAGGAAACGACCCTGGTACCAGGCACGACGATCAGCGTGCTCAGGGTCAAAGCCGCATCGGCCAACGCGAGTTCGATCACCGTGCCGGGAAACACCGCCCTCAAGGTCTGGTTCGGTGACGGCAACGGCTACAGCGGCGGCGACGGCGACGGCGACAACGGTTACGCGCTGCCGTCCATCACGATGGTCACCACGACCGATTCGTCCTCCATCGCGCCGGGCGCCGGCGCGACGCTGAACATCGAGTCGGTGACTCTGCCCACCGTGCTCAACGGCGTCATCCTCAAGTTCCCTGACAGCGGGATCGTCCAGTGCGCGACCAACCCCGTCCAGACCTGGGGCACGGCGATCCCCGCCGCCGCCGACGCGCTGCTCAACATCCTGCCGCCGGGCGTGCTCGCGACCTGGCCGCGCGGCTCGGCGGCGCCGAATGCCACAGTGGTCTCGTCGGAGGAACAGCAGGCGCTGATCGTGCCCTATTCCTACGAGTTCGTGGTCTCGGAACCGTGGCCGTTCGTGGGGCCGATGTTCGTGTACTGCTGGAGCGATACCAGTCTCGGCGGCAGCGCCGGGCCGTTCGGGCTGACCAGAGTCGACGGCACCGCCAAGCCCGCGCTCGCGGCCCTGACCGCCATCGCGCAGACCGGAGGTGCCTCGCCGGGCCTCGGCCTGCCCGGGTACACGTAAGAGGGCTTATGTCCCGCGCCGTGAAGCGCACTGATTCGTCCGGTACGGCGGGCGGCGGCGTACGCTGCCGTCTGCCACCGGGCGCGAACGAAGTCGCGAGACCGCTTGCCTCAGTAACGAAACCGTCTCGGATTGTTGAAATCAACACCGGCCCGCAGGTAAGGGGTTCGGCCCGCGCCGCGGGTGTGCGACGATGAATGCCCGCCTCGGGGGTTTCGGGAGAGTGAGCCTCCCGACGTGATCCCCCGGCCCGGACAGCGGTCGACGCGGCCCGCATCCGTTCAGCACATGAAGGCGTGCCCTGATACTGGCGGACGGTCCTCGCCGGGCGGCGGCCCGGAAGGTGAAGCAGGGGGAGAAGCGCAGCGCATGCGAATACGCGAGAGCGTCGCGGTTGCGGACGACCGGGGGTTCGACCAGCCCATCGACCCGTGGTGGCCGGACCCGGAGACCGACGACGCCGACGAGATCGATGACGCGGAAGGCGGCGCCGAGGACGCCGATCCCCGTCCCCGGACCCGGCTCAGTGTCCGGATGGCCGCGCTGCTGCCGGTGCTCCCCGTGCTCGCCGCGCAGGCGTACCTCGCATGGAAGCTGCTGTGGATCGACAACGCGTTCCTCGACGAGGCGACCTACCTCTACGCCGGCCACCAGGAGGTCGGCCATCTCGCGCACGGCACGCCGATCGCGACGTACCAGACCTTCTTCTCCGGGGCGCCGGTGCTCTACCCGGTGCTCGCCGCGCTGGTCGACGCCACGGGCGGCCTGACCGGCGCTCGGGTGCTCAGCATGATCCTGATGCTGTTGGCGACGCTCGCCGTTTATCTCACCGGCCGGCGAATGTACGGCACGCTCGCCGGCTTCTTCGCCGCGGCGCTGTTCGCCGCGCTCGGCCCCACCCTGCACCTGAGCGCGTTCGCCACCTTCGACGCGCTCGCGCTGTGCCTGCTGGCCTGGTCGACCTACTGCGTCGTGCTGTTCGCGCACGGTGACCGCCGCGACGTGCTGGTCTACGGCGCGGCCCTGATGATCCTGGCCGACTGCGTCAAGTACGCCTCGCTGCTGTGGAATCCGTTCATCATTCTGCTCGGCGGCCTGTCCGGACCCGGCTTCGCGGCGTGGAAGTGCTCCAGGTCCTGGAACCTGCAGCGGCTGGGCATGGTCACCGGGACGCTGCTGCTGCTGGCGATCATCATCGGGCGCCAGCCGTACTTCGACGGCTTCCTGTCGACCACACTCACCCGCAGTCCGAGCACGACCCCGGCCGGCGCGATCGGGACCGGCGTCGCGCACTGGATCGGCGCGCTGCTCGCCCTGGCCACCCTGGGCCTGCTGCTGATCGGGTTCCAGGCCTACCGGCACAGACTCTCGTGGGCCGAGGCGGGCACCGCGGCGGTGCTCCTGGCGGCCGGAACGGCCGCGCCGCTGAACCAGCTGCGAATACACACGCTGACCTCGCTGAACAAGCACGTCGACTTCGGTGCGCTGTTCGCGGCGGTGCTCGCCGGGGCCTTCCTCGCCCGGGTGATCGGCGCCATGCGGCTGCCCCGAACCCTACGGGCTCTCGCCGCCGCCGCCGCGCTGGCCGCCACGGTCGGGCCGATCGGCTGGTTCGGCGTCGCGCAGGCGAAGACGATGCAGGACGAGTGGCCGAACTCGACCGCGATGATCGCGGCGCTCGAACCGCTGGTGCACAAGGGCCCGGACCGCTACCTGGTCGAGGATCCCTACGTCGCGGCCTACTACATCGGCAGCCGGGTGGGCTGGAGCCAGTGGGCCGACACGTGGTCGACCGCGTTCACCGACCAGGCCACGGGCCGGCGCCTGACCGGCGTGCCCGCGTTCGAGGCGGCCATCGAGGCGCATCACTACGCGGTCATCGTGCTCAGCTTCACCGACACCGCGACCACGGACGAACAACTCGCCCCGCTGATCGGCCGGTCCGGATACAAGCTCGTGGCCAAGATCCCGCACAAGGACGCGCTCGGCAGCGGCCACTACTTCATCTGGACGTACACGGCGACCCCGTGATCCCGCGGCCCACGGCAGCGCACCCGGGGCACACGCCAGGCGCCGCCAGGCAGCGCACGAGGCTATTGGCCGACGGCGACCAGGCTCAGCTTCTTGATCCCGTCGCGGAACGCCGTCTGCGTCGCCGGGTCCGCGTCGAAGCGCCAGTCGGCCGTCGAACCGCCGCGCCCGACCTGGTACTCCGACCAGACGAAGCCGATCACGTCGGTGCGCTGCTGGACCCAGTCGAGCAGGTCCGCCGTCCAGCCGGGCTTCTGCGCGCCGGACTGGGAGCCGGTCTCGGCCAGCAGCAGCGGCTTGTTCGTGAAGGCCCTGATCTTCGCCATGGTCGGCCCGAGCAGCTGCATCGCGGTGGTCTCGTGGTCGTCGTACGCGGAAAGGCCGATCCAGTCGACGTACGCGTCACCGGGATACAGCTCGTCGAGGCTGAGCCGCGACTGGGCCCCGCGCAGGATGTTCGGCGCCCAGATCCAGATGACGTTGTTCGCCCCCGCGCGGGTGAAGATGTCGTGCACGTGCTTCCACGCGGCCACGTACGATCCGGGGGCGTTTCCGTTGACCTTCTCGCACCACGGGTACCAGTCGCCGTTCATCTCGTGTGCGAACCGGATCGCCACCGGCCACTGCTGCGCCGCCGCGGCCTGCGCGAACCTCGTGATGTAGGCGTCGTACCTGCCGCCGGTGATCTGGCTGAGCGCGTACGCGGGCTGCTTCGCCTGCGCCTTCGTGGTGCCGCCCTGCGCCCACGGCTCCCAGGTGATGACCGGCAGTTCGTCGTGCGCGTAGGAATCGGCCACGGTGGCGGCCGGGAAGTCCTGTACCCAGGTGGTGAAGGTCTCCGACATGTTCGGCGCCACGCCTCCCGCGGCCTGGGCCAGTTTGCCCACCGCCGTGCCGTTCCACGGCACGTCCGCGGCCATCACCCCGAAGTAGTTGGCCGTCGCGGCGACGAACTGCTGTTTGGTCGGCACGGTCTTGGTGGCCAGCGCCCTGGCCACCTTCGGGTCGACCTTGGTCAGGCCGCCGGTCTGCGCGGACGCGGTCGACTGCGCCTGCTGGGCGATCGCCGCCTCGTGGTACACGCCGAAGACCACCGCGCTGAGCATCGCGGTGTTCACGACCATCCATATTCGCAGGCGTGGCTTCCGGTTGGCGCGCCCGGCCTGTGCCCCGGCCGCGCCCGCGTGCACTGCCTTACGCACTGATCAACACCGAAATCGTGAGCATGATCCCTCCGAGTAGATAGGGAACGACGGCCAGCGGGTTGAAGCCGCGTTCCCCGGAGAACCCCGCCGACCGGGTGCCCCAGCCGGCATTGTGCGCGCAGCGGAAGAAGCCGAGCAGCCGTACCGGCAGCAGGATCAGTGTATTGATCATCATGAACACCGGCAGGTAGAGCAGGTCGACCGGCCGGTAGGCGAAGTGCCGGCCGAAGCGCACGGTGATCGAGACCAGGGTCAGGAACCCGGCCAGCACCATCACCAGTGGGATCGAGCGGGCAGCGTCGTCCGGCAGCGGCAGCTGGCCGTAGATCGCCGGGCGGTCCCGGTGCAGCACGAACGCCGAGATCCACGAGGTGAAGGTGCCCAGCAGCACGAACGGCACCAGGATGTCCACCGCGTAGAACAGTGCCAGGAACCGGGCCTCGCGGATCATCCACGGCATCATCCGCAGGGTGTTGTACTGCGAGCCGCGAGCCCACCGGTACTGCTGCTTGACCAGCTTCCAGACCTTCGTCGGCGCGTCGGTGTACACCAGCGAGGTCGCCTGGTACACGGTCTGATACCCGGCCATCAGCGTGTAGTTCGTCAGCGTCCGGTCGTCGCTGACCTCGAGGAAGGTACCCAGGAACTTCTCGGTGAGGAACCGCTCCATGCAGTCCACCAGGATCTGCCTGCGGAAGGCAATGGTGCGCCCGGGCAGGCAGCCGACGGTGCCGACCACGCTCATCGCGGGCATCGAGTACTCGCAGCGCACGCTTTCCAGCCAGTCCGCCCAGCGGGTGAGCACCGAGCGGGCCGGATCGAGGATCCGCTGGCGGGTGGTCACGCCTCCGATCCGGGGGTTGCGGAAGGGCTTGACCAACTCGGCCAGCGTCCGCTCGGTCCACATCGTGTCCGAGTCGACCAGCACGGCGATCTCGCCGCGGGACCGTTCGATCGCGATCCGCAGGGCGTTGCGCTTGCCGGGGACGGCGGTCCACACCCAGGTGACCCCGGCCTTCTCGCAGATCTCCTCGAGCACCTCGTTGCGCGGGCCGTTGATGACCACGATCACCTCGGTCGGCTGCTGCTCGGTGATCCGGTCCAGCACCTCGCGGAACAGGTCCTCCGGCTCGTCGACCACCGGGATGATCACCGAGGTGGTGCCGGTCCAGGCGCGCCGCCAGGGACGATAGCGGCGCAGCAGGGCGACGCGCACGATCCACAGCAGCCACACCAGGAGCATGAAGGCGGCGAACGGATAGAAGGCTCCGTCGAACCAGTAGTTGCGCAACTCCAGGAGAAATGCGAGCACTGCGAGTCCGTCCGTGTGTCCCTGCCCCGCAAGCCGCCGTCGACCCCGGCGGCATGGACCGGGCTCCCCATCGCGGCTCGTCGGTGCGCCGCCGCGCAATAGCTAATGAGTGGATGCACCCGGCGTCATCGTCGGTGGCGCACCGCATACTACTCAATGGCGCATTGCATACTACTAATGCGCCTGCGCCCGCGTGAACCCCTGGATCATGTCAGTGGGCTTGTGATGGAATCGATACCTGCTGGGGGCTTGGCGCCGGCTCGCCTTGTGTGCTGCGGTGATTCGTGTCCTGCGTTGACGGGGTGGCGGTGGCGCCCGGCCCGGGTTCGGTACGCTCCAGCAGCGTCGGCGTATGCGCAGTGCCCACCGGGGCGAATGCTTGCGAGCACAGTGGAGGGGATCGGGATGGCGGCCTGGGCACGGGGGAGGCGGAATCGGGCTTGCGCGTTGACGGCCGCCGCGATCGCACTGGCGGCGGTGGCCATCGGCGGACAAGCCGCCGCCGCGACGAGGTCGAGCGGTCCGCCGTGGTACTTCAGCGCCTTCGACATGAACGACGTGTGGAAGATCACATCCGGCGGGCAGGTCGTGGTCGCGGTGGTGTCCGGCGGCGTCGGATCGCCGGCCGGGATGCTGCAGGACGCCCTGATACCCGGCAGTGACGTGTCCTCGGACGGCGGTGCAGGCGGAACCGCCGACGTGCTGTCGGCCTACGACGGGACGCAGGTCGCCGCGCTCATCGCGGCCAAGGCGGCCTCGCCGGTGCAGGGCATGGCGCCCGGCGCGTCGATCCTTCCGGTGCGGGACATCGCCAAGGGAGAACAGTCCTCTGATGCCGCGGAGACGTCGCGGGGCATCCGCTATGCCGCAGACCACGGCGCGGCCGTCATCGTCGTCGTCGACACGGCCCCGCGGATGGACGGGTCCGTGGCCGCGGCGGTGGCCCACGCGGAGAGCAAGAACGCGATCGTCATCGCCCCCTCCGGCAACACCGGGCAGTCCGGGAACGTCGTCAACGCCGTGTGCTCGTTCGACGGCGTGCTGTGCGTCGGCGCGACCTCGCCGGACGGCAAGCGCTGGCCGAACTCGGCGTCCGGGCCGAAGATCGACCTGGCCGCGCCCGGCGTGCAGGTGACCGTGCCCACCGCCTCGGGCGGGACCAGGCTCGGCTCGAGCACCCACTACAGCGCCGCGCTGGTCGCCGCGGAGGCCGCGCTGATCCGCTCCGCGCACCCGACCTGGAGCGCCGGGCAGGTCGTGCGCGTGATGCTGCAGAACACCGACGGCGGCAGGGCCGACCACACCCGCGCCGGCGACGCGATCGGCTACGGCATCATCAAACCGTTGGCGGCGGTCAAGGCCGCTCAGCCTTCGAATACGGCGAACCCGCTCTCCACGGCCAGCGCGCGTGCGTCGAGCCCGGCCCCCGCGCCGAGCCACGCCGGCCGCACCGCGGCCGCATCCGGCTCGTCGCGCGGCTCGGGCTCCGGGAACACCCTGCTGATCGTCGGCGCGGCCCTGGGCGGCCTCGTGGTCATCGGGCTCGTGGCGTGGATCCTGCTGCGCAGTCGCAGCCGCAGACGCAACTACCTGACCGATCCGGCCTACGGCGCGGGGTACTTCGGGCAGGACCCCGGTCCGACCTCCCAGATCGGGGGATACCAGGGCTGGAACTCGCCGCCGCAGGTGCCGCCGTACCCGCCGGCCCCGGCTGCGCCGCCGCCGTTCCAGCCCGGACAGGACCCGCAGTCGTACTGGGGGTCACAACAGGCGCAGCAGGGCCAGCCGCCCCAGCCGCCGCCGGAGATGTCAGAGGCCGAAATCGGCCGTGGCTACACCCAGCCGTTCGCCGGCGAGCCGCTCGCATCGCAGCCGTGGCCGCCGGCCGGCCCGTGGGACGCGCACGGCGAACCCGGTCAGGAGCAGTTCCCGGCCCAGGATCCCGCGTCCGGGCCGGCCGCTGCGCAAGGGCCGCAGCCGGAGCACACCGGATCCGCCGTACCCGGACAGCCATCGGATCCGCAGCAGCAGCAGCAGCAGTCGCAGCAGCAGTCGCAGCAGCAGCCGCGCCAGACCCCGGGCGACTCGTCGTGACCGAGTTCGCCGTGGCGGATGAGTCGCCCTCGGATCGGAGAGTTGCGCGGCGGTCCGCCGACGAGCGAGCGCAGCCGCTGACCGGTCGGCTCCGGCGGTTCTGGCGAGCGGCCTGGCCGTCACTGCTCTACCTGATCCCCGCGGTCGCGGTGATGAACCACCTGCTGTTCCATCCGCTCTCCCAGCACAGCAGCGTGGACGGCGCCGACGAGTACCTGTTCGAGTGGGTCTACACCAGCGTCGCGCAGAATCTGGCCCATCTGCACAGTCCGATGTTCGCCACCAGCATCGACGCCACCGCCGGCGTCAATCTGATGGCGAACACCGGCATGCTGCTCGTCGCGGCCCCCTTCACGCCGATCACCCTGCTGTGGGGCGCGCCGGTGTCGATCGCGCTCGTGCTGACCCTCAACCTCGCCGCGTCGGCGGCCGCATGGCGCTGGTTCTTCAACCGCCACCTGCTCGCCGCGCAGGGCGATGGCCGGGCGGCCTCGCCGCGCACGAGGGCCGCGCTGTGCTGGATCGGCGCACTGGTGTGCGGGTTCGGCCCCGGCATGATCGCGCATACCAACGGGCACCCGAACCTGACCGCCCTGTGGCTCGTCCCGCTGCTGATCGACCGCGCGCTGCGGCTGGCCAAGCCGGTCACGCCGGTGCGCGACGGCGTCCTGCTCGGAGTGCTGGCCGCCGGGCAGATCCTGCTGACCGAGGAGATCCTGTTCCTGCTCGGGCTTGGGCTGGCCGTCTTCGTGGTGCTCTACTGCGCGCAGCGGCCGCGCGTCTTCGCGCAGGTCTGGCGCGGCGCCGCCACCGGACTGGCCGCCGCCCTGTCGACGGCCGCGGTGCTGGCCGGCTATCCGCTGTGGTTTCAGTTCAACGGCCCGCAGTCGTACGGCGCGATTCCGGACTCTCCGACGCTCTACTCGGTCAACGCCAAGACCTACCTGCTCTTCCCGGCGCATTCGATCGCCGGCGACACCGCCGCGATCAAGGCCGTGCTCAAGAGCAACACCGAGCAGGCCGCGCTCATCGGCTGGCCGCTGCTGATCCTGGTGCTGGCGGCGGCCGTCCTGCTCGCCCGGGAACTGGTGGCCCGCACCGTCGCGGCCACGCTGCTGGTCCTCGCCGTGCTCTCCTGGGGGCCGAATCCCAGGTTCGGCAGCCTGGCGCTGCCGTTCCACGGGCCCTGGTACTGGGTGCAGTCGCTGCCGCTTTTCCAGGACGCGCTGCCGATCCGGCTCAGCCTGCTGATGTTTCCGGCCGCGGTGTTCCTGTTGGCGGCGGCCGCGCTGCGGATCGTCGCGAGCGGATCGGTGCTCGTGCGCGCGGGAGCCGGCGCCGTCGCCGCCGCGGCGCTCGTCCCGTTGGTCCCGCTGCCCTTCCCGGTCAGTCCGAGAGCGCCGCTGCCCGCCTTCATCACGGCCGGGGCGTGGAGTCAGTGCCTCGCGCCCGGGCAGACCCTGGCGACCGTGCCGTTCACGGACAAGGCGCGCTGGGAACCGGTGCGCTGGGTGACCGCCGCCAACGCGGGGTTCGCCATCCCGATGGGTTCGGTATGGGTACCGGGCAAGAACGGCGACGCGCAGATGGGCCCGCAGCAGCCGGCTACCGCCACCCTGCTCGACAAGGTCGACACGACCGGCCGGATCCCGAAGATCACGGCGAAGATGCGTGCCGCGGCCCGCGCCGACCTCGCCTCGTGGCGGACGCGCTGCCTCGCCGTGCTGCCCTCGGCCGCGCACGCGCAGGCGGATGCCCGAGCCGTCACCGCGCTGCTCGGCCCGGGTCGGCTGATCGGCGGCGCCTGGACCTGGAAGATCGAGCCCTGATCCCTAAGTCGCGAGCCCTGGGCCCTGGGCCGAGATCGACCTCCTGGCTCGGGACGCTAGCCGTTCGTCCCGCCTGCCGCACGCGCGGCGCCGACCGTGTAAAGCAGTCGGCCGCCGTGTTGCTTGACCAGGCTGCGCAGCGCGCTCGCCCCGACCGGGAAGTCGACCAGCAGATGGTCGCGGCCCTGCGTCGGGTAGTTGAAGTAGACCAGGGCTTTGACGGTGGCCGGGTGCTGGTCCGCCCAGGAGAACACGAGGTCGAACACGCCACGGCGGTCGGGCTGCGGCGCGGTCGGCGCCCATTCGGCGAGCATCACCGGCTTGTCGTGCTGCTGGCTGAACGCCGCGAGCACGTCGAGCCCGTCCGCCCCGGCCAGTACCGTCGCCTCGTTGTCGGCGCTCGGATAGGTGTCGATGCCGACCCAGTCCACGTACCGGTCGCCCGGGTACCAGGCGGAAGCGGCGAGTGAGCTGAACCTGCCGGTGTTCGGCGACCACACGAAGGCCGCGTTCCCGGCGCCGGCGTCCTGGAAGACCTCCCAGACGTGTTGCCACGCCGCGACGTAGTCCGCCGGCGAGACGTAGCCGTCGCCCCACAGCCCGTACCAGGTCGCGTTCATCTCCCAGTCCAGCCGGAGGAACACCGGCCTGCCGAACGCGGCGACGGCCCGCGCCTGCCGGTACAGGTACGAGTCCCAGGCGCCCGAGACGACCTTGCCGCCGGTGAAGTCCACGCCCCACGAGACCATCGGCGCCGTGGAGGGCAGGTCGTCCACGTCGTCGAGCACCGTACTCACATCGTCGGTGCCGCCGATGTATCCGCCGAGGATCGCGGGGCGCTCGATCCCGGCCGCGGACTCGAACGCCGGAAGCGTCGCAACGCTCGACGACACGCCGAAGTAGAGTCGCCCGTTCGCGGGGATCGCCGGCCGCCCCGAGGCGCCGCCCGGGCCCGTGGAGCCGGGCGCCGGGACGTGCCCGGCGGGGCTGCTCGTGGCGGTCCGGACGGCCGTTTGCGCGGCCGAGCTGCGGCTGCCTCCCGCGATCGCCACGCAGCCGAGGCTGATCGCGACGACCAGGAAGGCGCTGAGCAGGGCCGCGAGGCGGAACCGGCGTCTGATCATGGTGGCGGTCTCGTGGAACTCTCGTGACGTCTTGAGCGGCTTCGTCGGCAGGTTCTGTCAGGAAGTCGATGTCTTACTCAAAGCCAGCCTATCGTCGCAGTATGACGCAAGGCGTGCTGGTCGGCGGCTGCGCGGTCAGCTGAGCCGCCGGGCCAACGTCAGGGTCCGAATCCCCTTGCGGAACGCGGAGAGGGTGGCCGGATCGGCGTCGAAACCCCAGTCGGTGCCGGCTCCCTGCGTGTAGGTGTACTCGAACCATACGAAGCCGAGCACGTTCGGCTGCCTCGCCAGCCAGCCGAGGAAGTCGGCGGTCCAGGCCGCCTTGTTCGAACCCGGCTGACCGCCCAGCTCGGTGAGCAGCAGCGGCTTGGCGGTGAACGCGCGCAACTGCTTCAGCGTCGGGTCGAGCAGCTGAGCCGTCGTCCGCTCGGAGACCTCGTACGCGCTCAGGCCGATCCAGTCAACGTATCGGTCTCCCGGATAAAGCCGCTTCATCGGCGTGGTCGCGCTGCGTACGATGTTCGGCGACCAGACCCAGATCACGTTGAGCGCGCCCGCCTTCTGGAACAGGTCGTGGACGTGCCGCCACGCCTCGGCGTACTGCCCGGCCGTGTTGCCGTTGACCCCCTCGGACCACGGATACCAGTCGCCGTTCATCTCGTGCGCGAAGCGGATCGCCACCGGCCACTTGACGCCCTTGACCGAGGCGGCGAACCGGGTGATGTAGGCGTCGTGGGCGCCGTCGATGATGCTCTTGAGCGTGTAAGCGGGGGCGTGGGCCGAGGTGTGACGCGCAGTGCCGCCGGCGAACGGCTGCCAGCTGAGCACCGGCAGCATGCCCTGCGCATAGGCGTTCACGATCGGCTGCGGATCGAAGTCCTTGGTCCAGTTGACGAAGTACTCCGCCATGTTCGGGGAGACCCCCGCGCTCGTCGCGATCTTCGCGCGGGCCGCGGCTTGCCACGGCACGTTGGCCGCGGCGACGCCGAAGTACTTGCCCGAGCCCGCCATGATCTGTGCTTTCGTGGGGATCACGACGCTCGCGGCGGTGGCCTTCGGCGACGCGGAACCGTTCGCCGACGTGGCGGGACGCGCCGACGGGCGCGTCCCGAAGGCGCCGAGGCCGTAGGCGAGTGCGGAGCCGACGGCAAGGCACGCGGCGAGCAGAATCACGGCCAACCGCATCCGTATGTGGATGCCCGTGTGGATGCCCGGCGTCTTCCGTTCCCGCTGCGCCACTGCGGCCCCCCCTAGCCTCTGGACTTGAGCTTGGACAGTCCGTGCAGACTAGTCGAACTCGACTACGTGTTCGTACTACAGACGTCTTCTTGACGGACATGTTGTAAGTGCGGCGAGGGCCTCGGGGGCCGGTGTGCGGCGGGACCGCGAGCCCGTCACAGCGGCGCTGTATTCGAACATCGACCTCGATGCGCCGCCGATGCGCCCCCGTGGACGTGCACGTGTGACAGGAGCCGGCCGGGCGCTGGTCGTGCGGCGACCGGTCCCGGACCGGCCCGATTTGGCCCAGGGCGTGCGGCTCCGGCATACTGTTTCAGTTGCTCGGCGAGGGATGTTTCCTTCGTCGGGCGCCCGGAGTGAAGTACCAGCCACTCGCGAAGTCTCGCCAGAAGGCGTGCCAGCTGCGCGGTGGACCTCCAGGGCCCGCGCTCATCAGCAATGGTGGCCGGCAGGGTTGTGCCCTGCTGCCGCGCACTCGTGTGCGGCAGCAGCGCGACACGCCCGACCGCGTGGGTCGGAGAAAACCGGACAGACGGCTCCGAACAGAGGCAAACCCGCACCGCGGGGGCGCCGCAGCGGTTTTACGAGTAGAAGGAATTCGAGCAGCCATGGCGGGACAGAAGATCCGCATCAGGCTCAAGGCCTACGACCACGAGGTCATCGACTCCTCGGCGCGCAAGATCGTCGAGACGGTGAGCCGCACTGGTGCGCAGGTCGCGGGCCCGGTGCCGCTGCCGACCGAGAAGAACGTGTACTGCGTCATCCGGTCGCCGCACAAGTACAAGGACTCGCGCGAGCACTTCGAGATGCGCACCCACAAGCGGCTCATCGACATCCTCGACCCGACCCCGAAGACCGTCGACTCGCTGATGCGGCTCGACCTGCCGGCCGGCGTCGACATCGAGATCAAGCTCTAAGGAACCTGCCGATCATGAGTAAGCAGATCAAGGGCCTCCTGGGCGAGAAGCTCGGCATGACGCAGGTCTGGGACGCGGACAACCGGGTCGTCCCGGTGACCGTCGTCAAGGCCGGTCCGTGCGTCGTGACCCAGGTGCGCAACACCGAGAACGACGGATACAGCGCGGTGCAGATCGCCTTCGGCGAGATCGACCCGCGCAAGGTCAACAAGCCGCGCAAGGGCCACTTCGACAAGGCCGGCGTGACCCCGCGCCGCCACCTGGTCGAGATGCGCACCGACGACGCCGCCGAGTACTCCCTCGGGCAGGAGCTCACCACCGAGGTTTTCACGGTCGGTCAGCGCATCGACGTCGTGGGCACCTCCAAGGGCAAGGGCACCGCCGGTGTCATGAAGCGGCACAACTTCCGCGGTCTGGGCGCCGCCCACGGCACCCAGCGCAAGCACCGCTCGCCGGGTTCGATCGGCGCCTGTGCCACCCCGGGACGCGTGTTCAAGGGCGTGCGCATGGCCGGCCGCATGGGCAACGCGCGGGTGACCGTGCAGAACCTGACCGTGCACGCCATCGACGCCGAGAAGGGCCTGCTGCTGATCAAGGGCGCCATTCCGGGCCCCACCGGCGGCGTCGTGCTCGTGAAGACGGCTGCTAAGGGCTGATGAGAGATGACCACTACTCTGACTGTCGATCTCCCGGCGGAGATCTTCGACGTACCGGCGAACGTGCCGCTGATCCACCAGGTCGTGGTGGCGCAGCTGGCCGCCGCGCGCCAGGGCACGCACAAGGTCAAGAACCGCGGCGAGGTCTCCGGCGGCGGTAGGAAGCCGTACCGGCAGAAGGGCACCGGCCGGGCCCGCCAGGGCTCCACCCGCGCACCGCAGTTCACCGGCGGTGGCGTGGTGCACGGCCCGGTGCCGCGCGACTACTCGCAGCGCACCCCGAAGAAGATGAAGGCGGCCGCGCTGCGCGGGGCCCTTTCCGACCGGGCGCGCCACGGCCGCGTACACGTCATCGACGCCTTCGACGTGGCCGAGAAGCCGCACACCAAGACCGCGCTGGCCGCCATCAAGGAACTGACCGACCGTAGGCACGTGCTGGTGGTGCTCGGCCGCGAGGAGAAGAACGCCTGGCTGTCCCTGCGCAACCTGCCCGAAGTGCACCTGCTGCGCGCCGACCAGCTCAACACGTACGACGTGATGGTCAGTGACGACGTGGTGTTCACCAAGGCCGGCTACGACGCGTTCGTGAACGGCCCGAAGAAGGCCGACACCGCGGCCGTCGACACCGACACGGCCGACGCCGCGGAAGGAGACGAGGCCTGATGCCCGAGTTCGACCGCTACAACGCCGCACGTGACCTGCTGGTCCGGCCGGTGGTCTCGGAGAAGAGCTACGCGCTGCTCGACGAGAACAAGTACACGTTCATCGTGCACAAGGACGCCAACAAGACGCAGATCCGCCAAGCGGTCGAGCTGCTCTTCGACGTCGAGGTCACGGGCGTGAACACGATCAACCGCAAGGGCAAGCGCAAGCGCACCCGCGCCGGCTTCGGCAAGCGCCCCGACACCCGTCGCGCCATCGTCTCGGTCGATCCGAATCCGAGGGACGCGAGCAAGAAGAGCCGGATCGACATCTTCGGGGGCCCGGTCTCCTAAGGGGATCGGACACCGAGGACACGCAGAGGAATCTGAGAAGCCATGGGCATCCGCAAGTACAAGCCGACGACCCCGGGTCGCCGCGGCGCCAGCGTTGCCGACTTCGCCGAGATCACCCGGGACTTCCCCGAGAAGTCCCTGGTGCGCCCGCTGCACTCGAAGGGCGGACGTAACGCGCAGGGTCGCGTCACGGTCCGTCACCAGGGTGGCGGCCACAAGCGCGCTTACCGTGTCATCGACTTCCGTCGGGACGACAAGGACGGCGTGCCGGCGAAGGTCGCGCACATCGAGTACGACCCCAACCGCACCGCGCGTATCGCGCTGCTGCACTACGCCGACGGCACCAAGCGCTACATCATCGCCCCGGCGCGGCTCAAGCAGGGCGACCGGGTAGAGGCCGGCCCCGACGCCGACATCAAGCCGGGCAACAACCTGCCGCTGCGCAACATCCCGACCGGTACGGTCATCCACGCCATCGAGCTGCGGCCCGGCGGCGGCGCGAAGATCGCCCGCTCGGCCGGAGCCAGCGTGCAGCTGGTCGCCAAGGACGGTCCCTACGCGCAGCTGCGCATGCCGTCCGGCGAGATCCGCAACGTCGACGCGCGCTGCCGCGCCACCGTCGGCGAGGTCGGCAACGCCGAACAGAGCAACATCAACTGGGGCAAGGCCGGCCGCATGCGGTGGAAGGGCAAGCGCCCGACCGTCCGCGGTGTCGCGATGAACCCGATCGACCACCCGCACGGCGGTGGCGAGGGCAAGACCTCCGGTGGTCGCCACCCGGTCTCGCCCTGGGGCAAGCAGGAGGGCCGCACCCGCATTCCGGGCAAGGCCAGTGACAAACTCATCGTCCGTCGTCGCAAGACGAACAAGAAGCGCTAGGAGGAGGTCGAGATGCCGCGCAGTCTGAAGAAGGGCCCCTTCGTGGACGACCATCTGCAGAAGAAGGTGGACGCCCAGAACGAGAAGGGCTCGAAGAACGTCATCAAGACGTGGTCCCGGCGCTCCATGATCGTCCCGGACATGCTGGGCCACACGATCGCGGTGCACGACGGCCGCAAGCACGTCCCGGTGTTCGTCACCGAGTCGATGGTCGGTCACAAGCTGGGCGAGTTCGCCCCGACCCGCACGTTCAAGGGTCATGTGAAGGAAGACCGGAGGTCCCGCCGTGGCTGAGAACAAGGCCAAGGACCTGCCCGAGAACCAGGCACTGGCCCAGGCCCGGCACGTGCCGATGACCCCGATGAAGGTGCGCCGGGTCGTCAACGAGGTGCGCGGGCTGCCGGTGGACCGGGCGCTGGACTACCTGAAGTTCGCGCCGTGGGCCGCCGCCGAGCCGGTGTACAAGTGCGTCGCGTCGGCCGCTGCCAACGCGCGTCACAACAAGAGCCTGTTCGGCGACCTGTACATCGCCGCGGCTTACGTGGACGAGGGCCCGACGCTCAAGCGCTTCCAGCCGCGCGCCCAGGGCCGGGCCTTCCGCATCCGCAAGCGCAGCAGCCACATCACTGTCGTGGTCGAGGAGTTCGTCCCGGCGAACGTCGGCGGCAAGAAGGGCAGGACCCGGTAATGGGCCAGAAAGTCAACCCGCACGGGTTCCGCCTCGGAATCACCACGGACTTCAAGTCGCGGTGGTACGCCGACAAGCTGTACAAGGCGTACGTCAAGGAAGACGTCGCGATCCGCAAGCTGATGACCACCGGCATGGAGCGCGCCGGGATCTCGAAGGTGGAGATCGAGCGCACCCGTGACCGCGTGCGCGTCGACATCCACACCGCCCGGCCGGGCATCGTCATCGGCCGCCGCGGCGCGGAGGCCGAGCGGATCCGCGGCGAGCTGGAGAAGCTGACCGGCAAGCAGGTGCAGCTGAACATCCTTGAGGTCAAGAACCCCGAGGTCGACGCGCAACTGGTCGCCCAGGGCGTCGCCGAGCAGCTCTCCAGCCGGGTGGCGTTCCGCCGCGCGATGCGCAAGGCGATCCAGTCGACCATGAAGGCCGGCGCCAAGGGCATCAAGGTGCAGGTCTCCGGCCGTCTCGGCGGCGCCGAGATGAGCCGGTCCGAGCAGTACCGCGAGGGCCGGGTCCCGCTGCACACACTGCGCGCGAACATCGACTACGGCTTCTACGAGGCCCGCACCACCTTCGGCCGCATCGGTGTGAAGGTGTGGATCTACAAGGGCGATGTCGCCAACCTGCGCGCGGCGCGCGAGGCCGAGGCCGCGGCGCAGCGCCAGGGCCGTCCGGCCGGCGGCCGCGACGAGCGGCGCGGCGGGGACCGTCCGCGCGGCGGGCGTCCCGGCGGCCGCGGCGAGCGTCCGGCCCGCGGCGGCGAGCGCCGTCCCGCCGAGGCCCCTGTCACCGCGGCGAGCGAGGCTCCGGCCGAGGCGCCCGCGGCAACCCACGCGGCTGAGCCGCAGGGTGTGGCACAGTCACCGAAGGAGGGCTGACCCATGCTGATCCCGCGCAGGGTCAAGCACCGCAAGCAGCACCACCCGTCCCGCTCGGGCGCGTCCAAGGGCGGCAACGAGCTGGCGTTCGGCGAGTACGGCATCCAGGCTCTGACGCCGGCGTACGTGACGAACCGCCAGATCGAGTCCGCGCGTATCGCGATCAACCGGCACATCCGCCGCGGTGGCAAGGTCTGGATCAACATCTACCCGGACCGTCCGCTGACCAAGAAGCCCGCCGAGACCCGGATGGGTTCGGGCAAGGGTTCCCCCGAATGGTGGGTGGCCAACGTGAAGCCGGGCCGCGTGCTGTTCGAGCTGTCCTTCCCGAACGAGAAGGTCGCTCGTGAGGCGCTGCTTCGCGCAACGCACAAGCTGCCGCTCAAGTGCCGCATCATCAAGCGCGAGGCAGGCGAGGTCTGATGGCGATCGGGACGAAGACGCACGAGCTGCGTGAGCTGACCGACGAGGCGCTCGCCGGCAAGCTGCGTGAGGCCAAGGAGGAGCTGTTCAACCTCCGCTTCCAGCAGGCCACCGGCCAGCTGGAGAACCACGGTCGGATGAAGGCCGTCAAGTCCGACATCGCGCGGATCTACACGATCCAGCGCGAGCGGGAGCTCGGTATCACGGACGGTGCCGAATGAGCGATGAGGTAACCAACGTGGAGAGCGCCGACGAGCGCAACCGCCGCAAGGTCCGCGAGGGCCTGGTGGTGAGCGACAAGATGGACAAGACCGTCGTCGTGGCGGTCGAGGACCGCGTCAAGCACGCGCTGTACGGCAAGGTCATGCGCCGTACCAGCAAGCTGAAGGCGCACGACGAGCAGAACGCCTGCGGTATCGGCGACCGGGTCCTGCTGATGGAGACCCGGCCGATGTCCGCGACCAAGCGCTGGCGCGTGGTCGAGATCCTCGAGAAGGCGAAGTAGTACAACCCGCACGCTCTTAACCGAGCACAGCCTCTGCGAAGAGGATGGACCGCCACCCCGCGCCGGGCGACCGGCCGGGGAGGCAGATCTCATTCAGGAGTAGAACGTGATTCAGCAGGAATCGCGGCTGCGGGTCGCCGACAACACCGGTGCTAAGGAAATCCTCTGCATTCGGGTTCTCGGTGGATCCAGCCGCCGCTATGCCGGGATCGGCGACGTCATCGTCGCCACGGTCAAGGACGCGCTGCCCGGCGCCGGCGTGAAGAAGGGCGACGTCGTCAAGGCGGTCGTCGTGCGCACCGTCAAGGAGCGCCGCCGGCCGGACGGCTCGTACATCCGTTTCGACGAGAACGCGGCCGTCCTGATCAAGGACGGCGGCGACCCGCGCGGCACCCGCATCTTCGGCCCGGTGGGCCGCGAGCTGCGTGACAAGCGGTACATGCGCATCATCTCGTTGGCCCCGGAGGTGCTGTAGCCATGGCGCACAAGATGAACATCCACAAGGGCGACCTGGTCCAGGTCATCACCGGCAAGGACAAGGGTCTTCAGGGCAAGGTCGTGCAGGCCTTCCCGGAGACCCAGAAGGTCATCGTCGAGGGTGTCAACCGGGTCAAGAAGCACGAGAAGGTCGGCCAGACCGCCCGCGGCGCCAAGACCGGCGGCATCGTGACCGTCGAGGCGCCGATCCACGTCAGCAACGTGATGCTGGTCGTGGAGCACGAGGGCAAGAAGGTCGTCACCCGGGTCGGCTACCGGCGCACGCAGCAGGAGCGCCGCCTGCCCGACGGCACCACGAAGACGGTCACGCGGTCCGTTCGGTACTCGAAGAAGACCGGTGAGGACATCTGATGACCGCTGTCGACGAGACGTCTGCCAAGGTCGCGCCCCGGCTCAAGGAGCGCTACCGCGCCGAGATCATCGGCGAGCTGCGCAAGCAGTTCGGCTACGCGAACATCATGCAGGTGCCCGGCGTCACCAAGGTGGTCGTGAACATGGGCGTCGGCGACGCCGCCCGCGACTCCAAGCTGATCGAGGGCGCGGTGCGCGACCTGACCGCGATCACCGGTCAGAAGCCGGCGATCACCAAGGCCCGCAAGTCCATCGCGCAGTTCAAGCTGCGCGAGGGCCAGCCGATCGGCACGCACGTGACCCTGCGCGGCGACCGGATGTGGGAGTTCCTGGACCGGCTGGTGTCCATCGCGCTGCCCCGTATCCGCGACTTCCGCGGCCTGTCGCCGAAGCAGTTCGACGGGAACGGGAACTACACGTTCGGCCTGAACGAGCAGTCGATGTTCCACGAGATCGACCAGGACCGCATCGACCGGGTCCGCGGCATGGACATCACCGTGGTCACCACAGCCAAGACCGACGACGAGGGCCGCGCGCTGCTCAAGCTGCTCGGCTTCCCCTTCAAGGAGGCGTGATCATGGCGAAGACCGCTCTGATCAACAAGGCCAACCGCAAGCCGAAGTTCAAGGTGCGCGGCTACACCCGGTGCCAGAAGTGCGGCCGCCCGCACTCGGTCTACCGCAAGTTCGGGCTCTGCCGCATCTGCCTGCGGACCATGGCGCACGCCGGCGAACTGCCCGGCGTGACCAAGTCCAGCTGGTAGAGCGGCGAGTCAACCCGCGAAGACGAGCCTGGTGACTGGTCGGGACCATCCGTCCCGACCGGTTACCATGGAACGAAAGACGTGGGCGCGGCGCCGGCCGTAAGTGTGTCAGTCACACCGGTCGGCGCCTCGCCACGATGGGCGCTCTAGCGAAAGCGAGTCCGTCGGTACTCCCCCCGCCCTGACCGGCGCCGGGGAAAGGCCGACTGCTGGTTACCCCAACCAGGCGCCTTGCACTGTCACTACGACGCCGTAGGTCCCCTCGGCGAATCCAAGGCACCTGGTCGCTGTGTTTTCAGCGCCGCGTGCCCGGCGACGCGCCTGAGGCGGAAACCGCGGTGGGAAGGCCGAAGGCCCACCTATGACCATGACCGACCCGATCGCAGACATGCTCACCCGTCTGCGCAACGGCAACGCGGCGTACCACGACACGGTCTCCATGCCGTACTCCAAGCTCAAGGCCCGGATCGCCGAGATCCTCCAGCAGGAGGGCTACATCGCCTCCTACAAGGCCGAGGAGCTGCAGGTCGGCAAGAACCTGATCATCACGCTGAAGTACGGCCCGAACCGCGAGCGGTCGATCGCCGGCATCAAGCGCATTTCCAAGCCTGGTCTGCGTGTCTACGCGAAGTCCACCGGCCTGCCGAGGGTGCTCGGCGGCCTGGGTATCGCCATCATCTCCTCGTCCTCCGGTCTGCTCACGGACCGTCAGGCCGCCAAGAAGGGCGTGGGCGGGGAAGTCCTCGCCTACGTCTGGTAATCCGGAAGGGAGGCAACAGCCATGTCACGTATCGGACGGCTGCCCATCCCGGTTCCGGCCGGCGTTGAGGTCAGCATCAGCGGGCGCGAGATCACGGTGAAGGGCCCCAAGGGCACCCTGAGCCACACCATCGTCGCCCCGATCGAGGTCGAGAAGGCACAGGACGGCACCCTGCAGGTGACCCGTCCCAACGACGAGCGCGCAGCCAAGGAGCGGCACGGCCTGACCCGTACGCTCGTCAACAACATGATCGTCGGAGTGACCGCGGGATACTCCAAGACCCTGGAGATCTCCGGAGTCGGCTACCGCGTGCAGGCCAAGGGCTCGGACCTGGAGTTCGCGCTCGGCTACTCGCACCCGATCACGATCACCGCCCCGGAGGGCATCAGCTTCCGGGTGGAGGCCCCGACCCGCTTCGTGGTCTCGGGCATCGACAAGCAGAAGGTCGGCGAAGTCGCGGCGAACATTCGCAAGCTGCGCAAGCCGGATCCGTACAAGGCCAAGGGCGTGCGGTACCAGGGCGAGGTCATCCGCCGCAAGGTCGGAAAGGCCGGTAAGTAGCCATGCCGTACAGCGTGAAGATCGCCAAGGGCGACGCGAAGAAGGCCGTGGCGCGCAAGCGCCGCCACCTGCGCGTGCGCAAGCGGGTCAACGGCACCGCGGAGCGTCCGCGTCTGGTCGTGACCCGGTCCAACCGGCACATCGTGGCGCAGGTCGTCAACGACAAGCTCGGCCACACGCTCGCGTCCGCCTCCACCCTGGAGAGCTCGCTGCGCACCGCCGACGGCACCAAGTCGGACCTGTCCCGTGAGGTCGGCAAGCTGGTGGGGGAGCGGGCCAAGGCGGCCGGCGTCTCCACGGTCGTCTTCGACCGGGCCGGCTACAAGTACCACGGGCGGATCGCCGCGGTCGCCGACGGCGCCCGCGAGGCGGGGCTGGAGTTCTGATGTACCACACCCAGAGCAGTGAATCGACACAGTGCAGTGAAATGAGGGATTCCTGATGCCTCCCCAGCAGCGTCGCGGAGGCGGCGCCGGTGGCGGCCGCGGTGGCGAGGGTGGCGAGCGTCGGGAACGCCGCGACCGTCGCAACCAGGATGCCGCGCCCGCAGCCGAGAAGACCGCGTACGTCGAGCGGGTCG
Organism: Actinocrinis puniceicyclus; assembly: GCF_018283645.1. Lineage (GTDB taxonomy): Bacteria > Actinomycetota > Actinomycetes > Streptomycetales > Catenulisporaceae > Actinocrinis > Actinocrinis puniceicyclus. Next base: position 22,485 of record NZ_JAGSXH010000052.1, read on the forward strand.
TGACCATCAACCGGGTCGCCAAGGTCGTCAAGGGCGGCCGGCGGTTCAGCTTCACCGCCCTGGTCGTCGTCGGAGACGGCGACGGCACGGTCGGTGTGGGCTACGGCAAGGCCAAGGAGGTGCCCGCGGCGATCGCCAAGGGCGTCGAGGAGGCCAAGAAGCACTTCTTCAAGGTGCCGCGGATCCAGGGCACCGTTCCGCACCCGATCATCGGCGAGGACGCGGCCGGCGTGGTGCTGCTCAAGCCCGCATCGGCCGGTACCGGCGTCATCGCCGGCGGCCCGGTTCGCGCGGTGCTCGAATGCGCCGGCGTGCACGACGTGCTGTCCAAGTCGCTCGGCTCGGACAACCCGATCAACATCGTGCACGCCACGGTGGCCGCGCTCAAGGGCCTGGTGCGGCCCGAGGAGATCGCCGCCCGCCGGGGCCTGCCGCTGGAGGACGTGGCTCCGGCCGCGCTGCTGCGCGCCCGCGCGGGAGTGGGGTCGTGACATGGCGAAGCTGAAGGTCACGCAGGTCCGCTCGAAGATCGGCACGAAGCAGAACCACCGCGAGACGCTGCGGTCGCTCGGCCTCAAGCGGATCAACCACTCGGTGATCAAGGAGGACCGCCCGGAGATCCGCGGCATGGTCCACACCGTCCGCCACCTCGTCGTGGTTGAGGAGGTCGAGGACTGATGTCCGAAGAGAAGCAGTCCACGGGCGCGCGCCCGTCGAAGCACGTGCTCAAGGTCCACCACCTGCGGCCCGCCCCGGGCGCCAAGACCGCCAAGACCCGGGTCGGCCGCGGTGAGGGCTCGAAGGGTAAGACCGCGGGCCGCGGTACCAAGGGCACCAAGGCGCGTTACCAGGTTCCCGACCGCTTCGAGGGCGGCCAGATGCCGCTGCACATGCGGCTGCCGAAGCTCAAGGGCTTCAAGAACCGGTTCCGCGTCGAGTACCAGGTGGTCAACCTGGCCAAGCTCGCCGAGCTGTACCCGCAGGGCGGGGAGGTCACCAAGGACGACCTGGTCGCCAAGGGCGCGGTGCGCAAGAACGAACTGGTCAAGGTGCTCGGCACCGGGGATATCTCGGTGGCGCTGAACGTCAAGGTGGACGCCTACTCGGCCTCCGCCAAGGAGAAGATCACCGCCGCCGGAGGCTCCGTCGAGGAGCTGTAGCAGCGTTCGAAGGCCCGTCTCCGTATGCCGGAGGCGGGCCTTCGAGCCTCCCGAGTATCGCTTTGCCGCGCCCTCTTTGCGTAAGATGGCGCGAGCCGAGCGTTGCCCGGCTGTTCAGTCTTGTCTCTGAACAGACCCAACCGTCACACGAACCGTCGGGCGCCGCACGGCCCGGCGGGGTAGCGCAGGAGGAACTGTGCTCACTGCCTTTGCCCGGGCCTTCCGCACGCCGGACCTGCGCAACAAGCTGCTCTTCACGCTCGGAGTCATGTTCCTGTTCCGAATGGGGTCGCACATCCCCGTTCCGGGCGTGGACAGCGCCACGATCCGTTCCTGTGTCTCCGGCGCCGGGTCGAGCAGCGGCCTGGGCCTGATCAACCTGTTCTCCGGTGGCGCGCTGCTGCAACTTTCAGTGTTCGCGCTCGGCATCATGCCGTACATCACCGCGTCGATCATCCTGCAGCTGCTGACCGTGGTGATCCCGCGGCTGGACACCCTCAAGAAGGAGGGGCAGGCCGGCCAGGCGAAGATCACCCAGTACACGCGGTACCTGACCATCGGCCTGGCGATCCTCCAGTCGACCGGTCTGATCGCGACCGCGAAGTACGGCCCGCAGAACCTGATCAACGGCTGCACGCAGCAGATCATCTACCCGAACGTGGACACCAAGGCCATGGTGATCATGGTCGCCGTGATGGTGTCCGGCACCTCGATCATCATGTGGCTCGGCGAGCTGATCACTGACCGCGGCGTCGGCAACGGCATGTCCCTGCTGATCTTCACCTCGATCGCCTCGGGCTTCCCGGGCTCGCTGTGGGGCATCAAGGAGACTTCCAAGCTCGGCGGCGGCTGGGTGGTCTTCCTCGGCATCATCGCGATGGGCATGGTGCTGGTCGGCTTCGTGGTGTTCATCGAGCAGGGCCAGCGGCGCATCCCGGTGCAGTACGCCAAGAAGCAGGTCGGCCGGCGCATGTACGGCGGCTCCTCGACCTACATCCCGATCAAGGTGAACCAGGCCGGCGTCATCCCGGTCATCTTCGCCTCGTCGCTGCTGCAACTGCCGGTGCTGGTCGCGCAGTTCGCCGACCCCAACGGCAAGCACCACTGGTCGGTGTGGCTGCGCAACGAGCTGGGAATGACGAACAACGGCTACTCGCTGTACTACTCGGTGGCCTACTTCCTGCTGATCCTGTTCTTCGCCTTCTTCTACGTCGCGATCACGTTTAACCCGGACGAGGTTGCGGACAATATGAAGAAGTACGGCGGCTTCATCCCGGGCATCCGCGCGGGCAAGCCGACCGCCGAATACCTGAACTACATCCTGAGCCGGATCACCTGGCCCGGTGCCCTCTACCTGGCGCTGATCTCGATCATCCCGATGATCGCACTGGCCGAGTTCCACACAGGCGGCAAGTTCCCCTTCGGCGGTACCTCGATTCTGATCATCGTGGGCGTCGGCCTGGAGACGGTCAAGCAGATCGAGAGCCAGTTGCAGCAGCACAACTACGAAGGGTTCCTGCGCTAGATGCGTATCGTGCTGGTCGGTCCCCCAGGTGCGGGAAAGGGGACCCAGGCCAAGATCATCGCCGGGCGGCTGGCCATCCCGGCGATCTCGACCGGGGACATCTTCCGCGCCAACGTCGGGGCAGGCACGCCGCTGGGCCTGGAGGCCAAGGGCTACATGGACCGCGGTGCGCTGGTCCCGGACTCCATCACGATCAGCATGGTGCGCAACCGCCTGGCCGAGCCGGACGTCACCGGCGGCTTCCTGCTCGACGGCTTCCCGCGCAACGTGGCGCAGGCCGAGGAGCTTGAGGCGATCCTGATCGCGCTGGGCGCGAAGCTGGACGTGGTGCTGGAACTCGTCGTGGACAACGACGAGGTGGTCAAGCGGATCGCCGGGCGCCGGCTGTGCCGCAACGACTCGACGCACATCTTCCACACGGACTTCAACCCGCCGAGCGTGCCGGGCGTGTGTGACGTGTGCGGCGGCGAGTTGTACCAGCGCGACGACGACAAAGAGGAGACGGTCCGCGAGCGGCTGGACGTGTACGTCCGGGAGACGGCGCCGATCGTCGGCTTCTACGCGGAGCGTGGCCTGCTCGCCAGCATCGACGCCATGGGCGCCCTGGACCAGATCACCGAGCGGGCGCTGGCCGTCCTCAGTGACCGTTGAGCCGCGTACCGAAAATCGCACCCATGGTTGAGCTGAAGACCGAAGAACAGTTCGCGCTGATGCGTGAGGCCGGGCTGGTGGTCGCCCGCACGCTGGAACTGCTGCGCGGCGAGGTCAAGGACGGGGTCACGACGGCGCGGCTGGACGCGCTGGCCGAGGACTCGATCCGCTCGCAGGGCGCCGTACCCTCGTTCAAGGGCTACGGTGGCGGGCACGGCGCGCCGGCGTTCCCCGGGGTGATCTGCGCCTCGATCAATCACGAGATCGTGCACGGCATCCCCGGCGACCAGGTGGTGCGTGACGGCGACATCGTCTCGATCGACTGCGGCGCGATCTACCAGGGCTGGCACGGTGACGCGGCGATCACGGTGGCCTGCGGCGGGATCGACCCGGCGCTGGCCGAGTTGATGCGCGTCACCGAGGAGTCGATGTGGCAGGGCATCGCCGCGATCAAGGACGGCGACCGGCTCAACAACATCGGCCGTGCGATCCAGTCCTACGTGCGCAAGCAGGGCTTGTACGGCATCGTCGAGGGCTACGGCGGGCATGGCATCGGCTCGCAGATGCACATGGACCCGCTGGTCTTCAACCACCGCACCATGGATCGCGGTCCGCGGATGCAGGTCGGCATGGCGTTGGCGATCGAGCCGATGCTGACGCTCGGCCACAAGCAGACCGTGGAACTCGACGACGGCTGGACCGTGGTGACCAGGGACGGATCGAGCGCCGCGCATTTCGAGCACACGGTCGCGCTCACCGCGCAGGGCCTGTGGGTGACCACGGCCTTCGACGGGGGCAAGGAACGGCTGGCCGCGCTCGGCGTGCCCGCGCATCCCTGATCACCGGGCCGGCGCCCGGTCGCCGATCCCTGATCGCCGGGCGGCTCGCGTTCGGCCCGTCGGCGCGGGTCGCCTCCCGCTCGACGGCGCGCTACACTCGCGATATGTCGCAAGGTGGGGTGCCGGATCCTAACCTCCGGGCGTCAGACGCCGACCGCGAACGGATCGTGGAGCAGCTCAGGAAGCACACGGCCGACGGTCGGCTCACCATGGACGAATTCGAGCAGCGGATGACCGCGGCCTACGCGGCCAAGACCTACGGTGAGTTGGCCCAGCTGACCCGGGACCTGCCGGTGGACCTGGGCGCGCGCTCGGCCGGGCTCCCCGGGAACGAGCGCAGGCCGCCGTTCGCGCCGCCCGTCGCGAGTGCGCCCGGAGCACCCAACGACATCGTCAACGCGCTCGTCGGCGCGGCGGTGGACTGGAAGGTGCAGCGGGAACGGATGCGCGCGCAGCGCCACCAGGCGCGGCTGGTGCGCCGGGCCAACGTGCCGATCGTGGCGGGCTTCGCCGGCTGGGCGTTCCTGTCCGTACTGCTCGTCGGCATCTGGTTCATGACCGGGATCACCGGCGGCGGTTTCAGCGACTTCTGGCCGATCTGGCCGATCGGGATCATCGGCGTCCTCACCGCAGCGCGGGCGGTCAAGACACTCGTGCTGCGCCGCGACCTGACCCGTCGCTGAGTGCCTCGACCATCTCGGCACTCGGGCTCGGGGCAGTCATCCGCCGATTGGTGTTTTGAACTGCGCGCGGCGTAAACTGGCTCGTCGGTCCTGCGACCGCCGTACTAAGTCGTCTACTGAAGAAGCGAGGACATGCCCAAGAAAGAAGGGGCCATCGAGATCGAGGGCACCGTCGTCGAGTCTCTGCCCAACGCCATGTTCCGGGTTGAGCTGCAGAACGGGCACAAGGTTCTCGCGCACATCAGCGGGAAGATGCGGATGCACTACATCCGGATCCTCCCGGACGACCGGGTCGTCGTCGAGCTCAGCCCGTACGACCTGACCCGCGGCCGGATCGTGTACCGCTACAAGTAACCCATATCATCCGCGATCTCGATCGCTCGAAGGGACCTGACATGAAGGTCAAGCCGAGCGTCAAGCCGATCTGCGACAAGTGCAAGGTGATCCGCCGTCACGGGCGGGTCATGGTGATCTGCGAGAACCTGCGGCACAAGCAGCGCCAGGGCTGAATCAGCCCCGGTGCGTGTGTGCATCTGGCAGGACCCTGGCCGAATCTCCACGCGCTTGCTCGTCGTCTGCGATTGACGTCCAGCACCCGTAAGAGCGCGGCATCCCGACCCCGGCGACCGGAAACGTACCCACGCGTGCGGAACCGGAAACCGGACGCCACCCCCGGCACGGAGGCCGGGGACCTTGGGGCCTTCCCAGGACCGGTGCCGCGCCAGACCTCCGCTACTGAAACTGTAAGGAGCCTGCCGAGATGGCACGCCTCGTCGGAGTCGATCTCCCCCGCGAGAAGCGGTTGGAGATCGCCCTGACTTACATCTACGGCATCGGCCGTACCCGCGCGCAGGCGACCTGCGTCGGGGCCGGTGTCTCCCCGGACGTCCGGGTGAAGGACCTGACCGAAGACGACCTGGTCAAGCTGCGCGACTGGATCGACGGCAACTACAAGACCGAGGGCGACCTTCGCCGCGAGGTCGCCGCCGACATCCGCCGCAAGATGGAGATCGGCTGCTACCAGGGGCTGCGCCACCGCCGCGGCCTGCCGGTGCGCGGCCAGCGTACGCACACCAACGCGCGCACCCGCAAGGGCCCGCGCCGCGCGATCGCCGGCAAGAAGAAGCCGGGCAAGAAGTAGTCCGCCGCGGTCCCGCCGACTGTGTTGGATCACGACACGGTGGACCGATCACCTCACTTGGAGTACTGCTAGATGCCTCCCAAGAGCCGTCAGGCCGCGGGCGCCGCCAAATCCAAGGTGCGCCGCAAGGAGAAGAAGAACGTCGCCCACGGGCACGCGCACATCAAGAGCACGTTCAACAACACGATCGTCTCGATCACGGACCCGCAGGGCAACGTGATCTCCTGGGCCAGTTCGGGCCAGGTCGGCTTCAAGGGCTCGCGCAAGTCGACGCCCTTCGCCGCGCAGATGACCGCCGAGGCCGCCGCCCGCCGCGCCATGGAGCACGGCATGCGCAAGGTCGACGTGTTCGTCAAGGGTCCGGGCTCCGGCCGCGAGACCGCGATCCGCTCGCTGCAGCAGACCGGCCTGGAGGTCGGGTCCATCAACGATGTGACCCCGTCCCCGCACAACGGCTGCCGTCCGCCGAAGCGCCGCCGCGTCTGAGACCCAGGAGATAGAAGGAAATGGCCCGTTACATCGGACCCGACTGCAAGCGGTGCCGCCGCGAGAAGACCAAGCTCTTCCTCAAGGGCGCCAAGTGCGAGTCGGCCAAGTGCCCCATCGAGATCCGTCCCTACCCGCCGGGTGAGCACGGCCGCGGCCGGACGAAGGACAGCGAATACCTGCTGCAGATGCGCGAGAAGCAGAAGTGCGCTCGCATCTACGGCGTCCTGGAGAAGCAGTTCCGCGGCTACTACGAGGAGGCGAACCGCAAGCAGGGCAAGACCGGCGAGAACCTGCTGCGCATCCTCGAGTCCCGGCTGGACAACGTGGTCTACCGGGCCGGCTTCGCCAAGTCCCGCGACCACGCCCGCCAGCTGGTGCGGCACGGCCACATCCTGCTCAACGGCCACAAGGCGGACATCCCGTCGATGCGGGTCAAGGAGAGCGACATCGTCGAGGTCCGCAAGGACTCGCTCGAGCTGACCCCGTTCGTGGTGGCGCGCGCCGAGGCCGGCGATCGCACCGTCCCGGCCTGGCTCGAGGTCGTCCCGTCCCGCATGCGCATCCTGGTCCACTCGCTGCCGGTGCGTCAGGTGATCGACACGCAGGTCCAGGAGCAGCTGATCGTCGAGCTCTACTCCAAGTAACCGCGCGCGGTTACGGCAGAGCCGAGCCGATACGGGGTGCCGATCCCGGGTTATCCTGGGACGGCACCCCACGGCACGTCCGTAGGGGCGTGCATGGAGGGCGTCAAATAGTGGGCGCCCACTATCACGGAGGTTCCCTTGCTCATCGCTCAGCGTCCCACGCTGACCGAGGAAGTCGTCGACGAGTTCCGCTCCCGGTTCACCATCGAACCGCTGGAGCCGGGCTTCGGTTACACCCTCGGCAACTCCCTGCGCCGCACCCTGCTCTCCTCGATTCCGGGCGCGGCCGTCACCAGCATCCGCATCGACGGGGTGCTGCACGAGTTCCAGACCATCCCGGGCGTCAAGGAGGACGTCACCGACCTGATCCTGAACATCAAGGGCCTGGTCGTCTCCTCCGAGCACGACGAACCGGTCGTCATGTACCTGCGCAAGCAGGGCCCCGGCATCGTGACCGCCGCGGACATCGCCCCGCCGGCCGGTGTCGAGGTGCACAATCCCGAGCTGGTCCTGGCCACCCTCAACGGCAAGGGCAAGCTGGAGATGGAGCTGACGGTCGAGCGCGGCCGCGGCTACGTCTCCGCGGTGCAGAACAAGCAGGCCGGCCAGGAGATCGGCCGCATCCCGGTCGACTCGATCTACTCCCCGGTGCTGATCGTCAAGTACGAGGTGCAGGCCACCCGAGTCGAGCAGCGCACCGACTTCGACAAGCTGGTCGTCGACGTCGAGACCAAGCCGTGCCTGCGCCCGCGCGACGCGGTGGCCTCGGCCGGCAAGACCCTGGTCGAGCTGTTCGGCCTGGCCCGTGAGCTCAACGTCGAGGCCGAGGGCATCGACATGGGCCCGTCCCCGACGGACGCCGCGCTGGCCGCCGACCTGGCGCTGCCGATCGAGGAGCTGGAGCTGACCGTCCGCTCCTACAACTGCCTCAAGCGCGAGGGCATCCACACCGTGGGCGAACTGGTCGCGCGCTCCGAGGCGGACCTGCTGGACATCCGCAACTTCGGCGCCAAGTCCATCGACGAGGTCAAGGCCAAGCTGCACACCATGGGCCTGGCCCTGAAGGACTCCCCGCCCGGATTCGACCCCTCGCTGGCCCTGGCCGAGGCCTACGGCGGCGAGGAAGACGACCTGGGCTACGCCGAGACCGAGCAGTACTGAGCTGTCCCGGTCCTAGGACCACACGCGTCCGGGGCCCGATCAGACGGGCCCCGGGACTGCGTCGGTACCACGGTCCCACGCCGCCCGGAAGGCGCGGCGCGGCGGACGCAGTCGGCCGGCGCAGGAACAACAAGGAGAACGAGGAAGTATGCCCACTCCGAAGAAGGGGCCGCGTCTCGGCGGTTCCGGAGCGCACCAGAAGCACATGCTGGCGAACCTGGCCAAGTCGCTGATCGAGCACGGCGGGATCACCACCACGCAGGCGAAGGCGCGTGAGCTGCGCCCGTTCGTGGAGCCCCTGATCACCAAGGCCCGCAAGGGCGGCCTGCACAACCGGCGCCAGGTCATGGCCACGCTGGAGATCCGCAACTCGGCGTTCTACGACGGCGGCGGCGTGATCGCCAAGCTGTTCGAGGAGATCGGCCCGGCGTATGCGGAGCGTCCCGGCGGGTACACCCGGATCATCAAGCTCGGCCCGCGCCGCGGCGACAACGCGCCGATGGCCCGGATCGAGCTGGTCGAGGCCCGCACGATCGCGCAGCAGGCGACGGACGAGGCGAGCGCGGCGACGCGGCGCGCGGTGAAGGAGTCGCAGGCCAGGCAGAGCGTCGTGCCGGCTGCCGAGCCGGCCGAGGCCGAGGACGCCGCGACCACGGACACCGAGGCCGAGGCTTCCGCGCAGGAGGCCGAGCAGACCGACGCGGAGACGTCCGAGACCGAGTAGTCCGGACAAGTGACACGGTGTCAGACGAGCGGGCGGGAGAACTCCACTCTCGCCCGCTCGGCGTTTCCCGGCCTGGAGGTGCGATGACGGGCCTGACGCGGGTGCGTCTCGACCTGTCCTACGACGGCACCGAGTTCGCCGGCTGGGCGAGGCAGCGTTCCGGCGTGCGCACGGTCCAGGGCGTGCTTGAGGAGGCCCTTACCGCTGTCCTGCGCCTGCCCGAACCCGCGCAGCTGACCGTCGCGGGCCGCACTGACGCGGGTGTGCACGCCTCAGGCCAGGTCGCGCATGTCGATCTGCCCACCGGGACGTGGAAGGTGCACTCGGACAAGCTGCTGTACCGCCTCGCGGGCAAGCTGCCGATGGATGTGCGGGTATGGAACGCGGCTGAGGCTCCCGCAGACTTCGATGCGCGCTTCGCCGCACTGTCACGCCGTTACGTGTACCGCGTCGGGGACTCGCGGTACGGCGTCGAGCCGGTGCGTCGTCGATTCGTGCTCTGGCATGCGCATGAACTGGATGTGGAGGCGATGAACGCCGCCGCCGCGCTGATGCTCGGCGAGCACGATTTCGCGGCGTACTGCAAGAAGCGCGAGGGCGCGACGACCATCAGACGTCTGTTGCGGCTGCGCTGGGAGCGCATGCGGCCGGACGAGGTCGAGGCCACGGTGGAGGCGGACGCCTTCTGCCACTCGATGGTGCGCGCCCTGGTGGCGGCCTTGCTCATGGTGGGCGACGGGCGGCGCCCGGCCGAGTTCCCGGCCGAGGTGCTCGGCAGCCTCTGCCGCCATCCGGGAGTCAATGTCGTGCCCCCGAACGGCTTGTCGCTCGAAGAGGTGCGGTATCCCGCGGACTCGCAACTGGCGGCCCGCGCGCTCGAGGCCCGCCGCATGCGCACGCTGTGCTGATCGTTTTGACCGGCGCGTATGGCGTCAAGTAGCCTACTTGCGTTTGTGTTCCGCGTTTCGCCGCTTTCTCGCGGCGCGCGCCCGGACTTCGGCGGTCGTTTTCGACGGCGTCAGGCGAAGAAACCGGGAGGGCACGGTGCCTGATGCCGTAGGCGTCCCGGTGCGTGCCTACGGATCCCAAGACCAGGCATTCCATCATCGAGTGAAGGCGATCCCGTGTCCACGTACACCCCCAAGCCCGGCGAGGTCGAGCAGAAGTGGTACGTCATCGACGCCGCTGACGTCGTCCTCGGTCGGCTCGCCAGCCAGACGGCCATCCTCCTGCGGGGCAAGCACAAGCCGCAGTTCGCGCCGCACGTGGACACCGGTGACTTCGTCATCATCGTCAACGCCGACAAGGTCTACCTGTCCGGCAACAAGCGCGAGGACAAGTTGGCCTACCGGCACTCCGGTTACCCGGGCGGTCTGCGCTCCGTCAAGTACGGCGACCTGATCGACAAGGACTCCCGCAAGGCCGTCGAGAAGGCCGTGCGCGGCATGTTGCCGAAGAACACCCTGGGCCGCCAGATGCTCAAGAAGCTGAAGGTCTACGGCGGTCCCACGCATCCGCACGCCGCGCAGAGGCCCGAGCCGTTCGAGCTGTCCCAGGTCGCGCAGTAAACACTGCCGCTAACAATCTTTCCCGATCTACAAAGGAGTTCGCGGCTGTGTCTGAACTGACCGCCGACATCGAGGCCGAAGCCTTCGACGAGGACGACGCCCCCGAGAGCTACACCACCGAGAGCGCGCCGGCCGCCGCGCCGACCCGTCAGCTGCCCGCCGCCGTGGCCGCCTCCGGCACCGGCCGGCGCAAGGAGGCGGTGGCCCGGGTGCGCATCGTGCCCGGCACCGGGCAGTGGAAGATCAACGGTCGTTCCCTCGACTCGTACTTCCCGAACAAGGTGCACCAGCAGGAGGTCAACGAGCCCTTCCACGTGCTGGAGCTCGACGGCCGCTACGACGTGATCGCCCGCATCGACGGCGGCGGCATCTCCGGCCAGGCCGGGGCGCTGCGCCTGGGCATCGCCCGCGCGCTGAACGAGGCCGATCTGGAGACGAACCGGCCGACCCTGAAGAAGGCCGGCTTCCTGACCCGCGACGCCCGGGTCAAGGAGCGCAAGAAGGCCGGTCTCAAGAAGGCCCGCAAGGCTCCGCAGTACAGCAAGCGCTAAGCGCCGATCCGGCGCGGGGCCCGCCACGACCCCGCCGTGCGCTCCTCGCGTACGGTGGGGTTGTTCGTTTCCGCGCCCGGCAACGGAAATGACCCACACGTCCATCTCTTGGGGGTACGGACCATGGCCCGACTCTTCGGCACCGACGGCGTGCGCGGACTCGCCAATCGCGAGCTGACCGCGCAGTTGGCGCTCGACCTGTCGGTCGCCGCCGCGCATGTCCTTGCCGAACGGGGCACCTTCGCCGGGCATCGGCCGCGGGCCGTGGTCGGCCGTGATCCGCGCGCCTCGGGGGAGTTCCTTGAGGCGGCGGTGTCCGCGGGTCTGGCGTCCGCGGGCGTGGACGTGCTGCGGGTCGGCGTGCTGCCGACTCCGGCGGTCGCCCACCTGACCGAGGTGCTCGGCGTGGACCTGGGCGTGATGCTGTCCGCGAGTCACAATCCCGCTCCCGACAACGGGATCAAGTTCTTCTCCCGCGGCGGCCTGAAGCTGGCCGACGAGGTCGAGGAGGCGATCGAGGCCAGGCTCGGCGAGCCGTGGGAGCGTCCCGTCGGCGCCGCGATCGGCCGGATCACGGACCTGCCGGACGGCGCGGAGCGATACATCGACTACCTGGTCGGCACGGTGCCCAATCGCCTGGACGGCCTGAAGGTGGTCGTGGACGAGGCGAACGGCGCGGCGTTCCGCGTCTCGCCCGAGGCGCTGCGCAGGCTCGGCGCCGAGGTGGTGGAGATCGGCGTGCGGCCGGACGGCCTGAACATCAACGAGGGCTGCGGCAGCACGTACCTGGACCTGCTGCGTTCCGCAGTGCTCGAACACGGCGCGGACGCTGGCATCGCACACGACGGCGACGCGGACCGGTGCCTGGCCGTGGACGCCGACGGCGAGGTCGTCGACGGTGATCAGATCATCGCGATCCTCGCGCTGACCCTGCGCGAGCACGGCAGGCTGGCGAAGGACACCGTCGCGGCGACCGTGATGGCGAACCTCGGTTTCAAGATAGCGATGGAGCGCGAGGGCGTGCACGTGGTCGAGACGGCGGTCGGCGACCGTTACGTGCTTGAGGCGATGCGCGCCGACGGCCTGTCGATCGGCGGCGAGCAGTCGGGGCACGTGATCCTGCTCGAGCACGCGAACACCGGTGACGGCGTGCTGACCGGGCTGCACCTGCTGGCCCGGGTCGCGGAGAGCGGCAAGCCGCTCGGCGAGCTGGCCGCGGTGATGCGCCGGCTGCCGCAGGTGCTGGTGAACGTCAAGGGCGTGGACAAGTCCCGGGTGCACTCCGCGCCGCTGATCAGCGAGGCGGTGCGTGCGGCGGAGACGGAGCTCGGCGCCGCCGGGCGCGTGCTGCTGCGGCCCTCGGGCACCGAGTCGCTGGTGCGGGTCATGGTCGAGGCGCAGTCGCACGATCTGGCCGAGGCGATCGCGCACCGGCTCGCGGGCGTGGTGCGCGACGAGTTGTCCTCGGCCTGAGTTCTCGGCTCACACCCGGCGCAGCCACAACGCGCCGGGTTCCTGACCGCGCAACAGTTGCGGCACCGCTTCAGAGTGCCGGTGCCACAGCCAGGAGCTGAACAGCTCGATCCGCCATGCCTGGTTGTGGCACAGGAAGGCGTGCACGAGGTAGTCCTCGTTCCAGCTGCGGCCCTCCCGCAGCCACTGCGCCGGATACTCGAACGGCCAGAAGATGTCGTGTACGTGTACGACGACACCCGGCGCGAGCCGCGGCAGCACGTGCAGGAAGAGCCAGAGGACGTCGGAGCCCGCCTTGGCGACGTGCGTGGAGTCGATGAACAGCACGTCGCCCGGCTCCAGTTGCGTGAAGACCTCGACCGGCACGTCCTGCACCGGGGCGGCGATGAGCTTCACCTTGTCCTCGGCGAGCAGCAGCGAGTTGAGCCGGTCCGGGTACGGCTCTATGCACGTCACTTCGAGTGCGGGCAGGTACTGGTCGGCGGTGTCCAGCAGCATCGCGGTGGAGAACCCGGCGCCCACCTCGATCACGCGGCGCGGCTTGAGGTGGCGGACGAACGCACGGTAGACCAGTGCGTCGGCGGCTTCGTACATGCTGTTCCCAGAGCCCGCGCCGGCGCGGTACCGCCGGTAGGGCGCCTCTTCGAACAGCGGCAGCAGCGTGCCGAACAGCTCAAGCTGCGCGGGCTCACGCAGATCGACGCCTGGCAGTTCGGTGATCGTCGAGAGCCCTCGTGCCACGTCGGCCGGCCCGTTGACCGGCGAGTAGAAGTGGCCGTTCGGCACGAACGGCGGCTGCGACACCGCGCCGCCGGCGGCGCGCAGTGTCCGGACGGTGCGCCGCAGCACGCTCACGCCGGTTCCTCGTTCACGGTGGTTTCTCCCCCTTCGGCCTGATCCCCTCGCGGGCGCCCGGCGGCCTGGCGTGCGCTGCTAAGAACTGTGCCATAACCGCTGCGCGCCGGGGCCCCTTTGGCCGAGTTGGCCGAGTTGGCCGCGTTGGCGGGGCGGGCGCGCGGCGCGTACGGCGCGCGGGCTCCCGGCCGCGATCGGTTCGTTTTCGAGAAGCCGCCTCGAGCGGTGGTCTCTAGCATGAGGACATCAACCTGGAGGTTCGCAGAGAGGAAACCCGCGATGAGCGCCACCAAGAAGTCCGCGGACGCGGCCGGGCAGACGTTCGAGGGCTTCTCGGACGAGGAACGGGCCGCGATGAAGGAGCACGCCCGGGAGCTGAAGTCCGCGGCGCGCCGCGGTCCTCGCGCCACCAAGGCCGACGGGGAGAGCGACGTACTCGCGAAGATCGCCGAGATGGTGGAACCGGACCGCTCGATGGCCGATCGGATTCACGCCCTCGTCAAGGTCCACGCGCCACAGCTGACGCCGAGGCTCTGGTACGGGATGCCCGCTTACGCGAAAGACGGCAAGATCGTCTGTTTCTTCCAGACCTCACAGAAGTTCAAGACCAGGTACTCGACGCTCGGCTTCAACGACGCGGCGAGGCTCGACGAGGGCACCATGTGGCCGACCGCCTTCGCCCTGACGGAGCTGACCGCGGCCGACGAGGCCCGGATCGGCGCGCTGCTGACGCGGGCGGTGAGCTGATCCGGACGCCCTGAGCGGACTCACCGGTGATCACGCGTCGCCGGTGAGGGTGAAGGAACGCAGCCGGTTGCCCGCGGCGGCGAGGGTCGCGACGGTCGCGATCGCGGCCAGGACCAGCGCCGTGCCGACGGTCAGGTGCGCGTCGAGCGCGTCGTCCTTCGCCACCGAATTCGCCAGAGCCAGCGAGTACTGCTCCGCGGACAGGTACTTGGCGCCGGACACCAGGTTCGTGACCACGCCCTCCCAGACCGCCACGTACGCCAGCGCGAACGCGACCGGGTGCCGCGTCACCGTCGAGATCAGCACGAAGACCGCGGTGTACACGATCGAGCCGAGGACCGCGCCCAGTCCCAGGCCGAACGCGAAGGCCCCGGCCCGCCCGCTGGCGATGAGCGCGGCGACGAACTCCGGGACCGCCGCGAAAAGCATCGTCACGCCGGCCGCGACGACCGCCTTCGTCAGCACGATCGACTCGCGGCGCACGGGCGTCGCCAGCAGGTGCAGGATCGAGCTGTCGTCGATCTCCGCGCCGAGCACGGACGTGCCGATGATCAGGGCGGTGAGCGGGAGCAGGGCACTGAAACCGACGCGGCCGAGCACCTCGGCGGGCCAGCTGGTCGACGCGGCGTGGTCCGCCTTGAGCGCCAGGGTGATGATGAGCAGCACCGCGGCGGGCAGCGCGAGCAGGAAGACCCGCTTGCGGCCGAGCAGCGCGCGCAGCGTGATTCCGGCGATGGTGGGATTGAACATCGTTACGCTCCCACAAGGTATGCGAAGACTGATTCAAGGGATTCGTCCGCGGGGATGACCTCCCGCAGGCCCACCCCCGCGTCGCGGCTCACCGCGGCCAGTTGCCGGGTGAAGGAACCATGGTCGCTCGCGTGCACTTCCACGCCGCCCGGCGTCAGGCTGACGCCCTGGACCGCCTGGGTGCCGATAAGTGCACGAGCGAGCGCCCGGTCGTCGGTCGTGCGTACCAGGAACACGTGCGGCCGGTTGGTCATCAGCCGCCTGATGCTGCGGTAGTCGCCCGACGCAGCCAAGCGTCCGGCGACGACGACCTGAACGGTGTCGGCCAGCCTCTCGACCTCTTCGAGGATGTGCGAGGAGAACAGGATGACGCGGCCGGCCTGTCCCAGACCGCTCAGCAGGTCCATCATGTGCAGCCGCTGGCGCGGGTCCATCCCGTTGAACGGCTCGTCGAGCAGGAGCACTCGCGGGTCGTGCACGAGCGCCGCCGCGACCTTCGCGCGTTGGCGCATGCCCTTGGAGTAGGTCTCGATCGGGCGGTCGGCCGCCTCGGCGAGTTCGACCATGTCCAGGGCTCGTTCGGCCGCGGCCCGCGGATTCGGCAGCTTGTGCAGCTTCGCGGAGGCGGTGACGAACTCCCGCGCGGTGAGGAACGCGTACACCGAGTCGCGTTCCGGCACCAGGCCCACGGTGCGGAAGACCTCGACATTGCGCCACGGTGCGGCGCCGCCGATCGTGACTGTGCCGCGGGACGGTTCGAGGAACCCGGACATCATGTGCAGCAGCGTCGACTTCCCGGCGCCGTTGGGCCCGAGCAGACCGGTCACGCCGGGACCGAGGGTCATGCTGATGTCGTTGACCGCGACCACGTTGCCGTACCAGCGGGTGGCGTTGCGCAGTTCGATCAGGGACGCGGCGGCCGCGGCCGCGGTGGTCGTCGCCGAGGTGGATGTGGTTGTCATGCGACGCCGACCTTCCGGTAGCGCAGGAACAGGCCGCCCGTGGTCAGGCCGGTCAGGACGATGAGTTCGAAGGCGTACAGCGCTCCGGCGTTCCCCGGGTCGGGCATCTGGCCGTCGGTCGCGTTGAGCGCCCAGACCCGGGTGCCCTCGACCAGGCGCAGCGGGTCGGCGAGGCCACCGTAGCGGGCGACCGAGTCGTAGGTCCTGGTGAGGCGGAACGGCGGCGGCTCGTCCGGATTTCCCGGCTGCGACCCGATCGTGATTCCCGGCTGCGACCCGTCCGCAATTCCGCGCGGCGGTACCGGTTGTGCCTGTTCGATGCCGGCGGCCGGGGTGAGATGGGTGCCCGCCGACTCGAGCACGTGCGAGACCGCGCTCGTGGCGAGGAACAGGATCGCGATGGCCCCGGTCACGATCGCGCGGCGCCCCGTCATCGAGCCGATCAGCAGGGCCAGCGGCGCGAAGGCGAGCCCGTAGGCCAGCGCGACCAGCAGACCCGGCACCAGCGCCCTGGTCTGATTCCAGACCCCTGATCCGCTGGTGCTCGACGCGATGATGCCCAGGTACATCACCAGCAGCGGCAGCGCCTCGAACAGCAGGATCGCGCAGGCCAGGGCGAGCAGTTTCGCCAGCGGGTAGTCGCCGCGGCGCAGCGGCCGGGAGAAGTACAGCGGGAGTGTGTGGTGCCGCAGGTCGCGGGAGACCAGTTCCGGCGCGGCCACGGCCACGAAGACGATCAGGAACAGCGACATGCTGTCGGCGTAGTGCGCGTAGGTCAGCACCGGATCGCCGCCGACCGACGCCACCTTGTAGATCGAGATCGCGGCCGGCAGCAGCATCGCGGTGAAACAGGCCAGCGGGATGATCCGGGCCCGGGCGCCGCGGCCGAAACCGAACGCCGAACGCAGGCTGAACCAGAAGAGCGAGCGCAGGATGTGGGCGCGGCCCAGCCGCGGGCCGGTGTACGGCTTGTAGCCGATGTCGTGGATGACACTGTCGGTGGTGGTCACGGCTGCGGCTCCGCTACGTGGGCGAGATCGGTCGGCTGGCGGGCGGAGAAGAGTTCCTCGACGTGGTGGCGGCGTTGTTCCATCCGGTTGAGCGGCAGGCCCAGGTCGGCGACCGCGTCCCGGACCAGGTCGAACACGCCGTCGTCGGCGACCGGGATGAGCAGCGCCCGGTTCTCCGGGTGGACGGTCAGGCCGTGCGCGCCCAGGTGCGCGGCCAGGCGGTCGGCGCCCTCCTCCACCTCGACGGCCAGCCAGGGCACGTTCTGCGTCATGGAGGAGAGCGTCGCGGCGCGCAGCAGCCGGCCGCCCTCGATCGCGATCAACTGGTCGCAGATCCGCTCGATCTCGCTGAGCAGGTGCGAGGCCACCACGACCGCGATGCCGAACTCGGTGCCGATCCGGTGGATCAGCGCCAGCATCGCGTCCCGCCCGGCCGGGTCCAGGCCGTTGGTGGGTTCGTCGAGCAGCAGCAGGCCCGGGTCGCCGACCAGGGCCTGCGCCAGCTTGACGCGCTGCTTCATGCCGGTGGAGAAGGTGCCGATCTGCCGGTAGCGCTCCTCGTGCAGCCCGACGTGCCGCAGCGCCTCGGCGGCCTGTTCCTTCGCGGCGGTGGCGGGCAGCCCGGTCATCCGGCCCAGGTGGGTGACGAACTCGGTGGCGCTCACGTCCGGGGGCAGGCAGTCGTGTTCGGGCATGTAGCCGACCCGGGCCCGGATCAGCTCACCGTCGGTGCGGGTGTCGTGACCCAGCACGCGCGCGGTGCCGTCGCTCGGCGGCAGCAGGCCGAGCAGGATCTTGATCAAGGTGGACTTGCCGGCGCCGTTCGCGCCCACCAGGCCGGTGATCCCGGGTTCGACGGACACGGTGAGCCCGGCGAGCGCGGTCACCCCGCCCGGGTAGCGTTTGCCGAGGTCTTGCGTCTCGATGACTGACACGCGGACACCGTAGTGCGCCGGGGCGCCGTGCGGCGTCAATTCCCGGGCTGGTTCTTCGTGTCCGTCTCAGGGATGACGGCCCCTGAGTCGGGCTAAGGGTGGGCTTGGGG
>NZ_JAGSXH010000053.1 GCF_018283645.1 Actinocrinis puniceicyclus
CCGGATGCCCCTGGTGTGAAAGTTACGCGATCTTACCCGGCGGCAGCCTGCCTGCGACGGTTGGGCACGAACCACATCGCGAGCGCCGCGACCACCAGGACCGCCGCGCCGGTCCACACGGCGGGCTGGAGGCCGTTGATGAAGTGCTGGGCGGCGGAGAGCGTACGGGTCGGCCCGTAGCCGCCGCGGCCCGCGAAGATCGCGCCCATGACCGCGATGCCGAGCACCCCGCCGAGCTCGCGGATCGCGTTGTTGACCCCGGATGCGATGCCTTCCTCGGCGCGGCGCACCGAGCCGAGCACCAGGTTGGCGATCGGCGCGAAGAACAGCGCGTTGCCGATGCCGCCGAGGATCAGGCCGGGCAGCAGGTGCGTGTAGGGCGTGTTCACCGTGGTCACGTCCGCGAGCCAGGCCAGCGCCGCGGCCTGGAAGAGCAGACCAACCGCGACGATCGGGCGCCCGCCGATGCGGTCGGAGAGGATGCCCGCCAGCGGAGCGATCACCATCGGCATCGCCGTCCACGGCAGCATCCGCACGCCGCTGGCCAGCGGCGAGTAGCCCCAGATCAGCTGGAAGGTCTGCACCAGGAAGAACACCGAGCCGAACATGCCGAAGAACATCAGCAGCGAGGCGAGGTTGATCAGCGGGAACGAGCGGCCGCGGAACAGGCGCAGCGGCAGCATCGGGTGGTCGGTACGCCCTTCGCGCACGACGAAGCCGGCCAGGGCGAGCGCGCCGGCCGCGAAGCCCGCCAGCACCTCGGCGTTGGTCCAGCCGATCGAGCCGCCGCGGATCAGGCCGAGCACCACGCCGAACAGGCCGAGGCTCACCAGCGCGTTGCCGAGCAGGTCGAGCCGCTGCGCCGGGCCGCGGCTCTCGGTCAGCCAGAACCGGGACAGCGGCACGATGACCGCGCCGATCGGCACGTTCAGCCAGAAGATCCACTGCCAGGAGGCGTTCTCCACCACCGCTCCGCCGACCATCGGGCCGACCGCGATCGCGAGCCCGGCGAGCGCGCTCCAGCCGCCGACGGCGAGTCCGCGGCGCTGCGGGCGCACGGACGCGGACAGCAACGTGAGCGTGAGCGGCACCACGATCGCGCCGCCGAGCCCCTGCACCGCGCGCGCCGCGATCAGGACGCCGATGTTGGGCGCCAGCGCCGAGACCACCGAGGCCGCGGTGAACAGGCTCAGGCCGAGCGAGAACAGCCGGCGGCGGCCGAAGCGGTCGCCGAGCGTGGATCCGGTCAGCAGGAAGACGGCGAACGTCAGGGTGTAGGCGGAGATGGTCCATTGCAGGCCCTGGAGGCCGGTGTGCAGCGACCTCTGAATGGACGGCAGCGCCGTGGTCACCACGAGGTTGTCCAACTGCGCCATGAACATCGCGATGCCGGTGATGACGAAGGTGCGGACCGGGTGGCCGA
This sequence comes from Actinocrinis puniceicyclus, assembly GCF_018283645.1. Taxonomy (GTDB): domain Bacteria; phylum Actinomycetota; class Actinomycetes; order Streptomycetales; family Catenulisporaceae; genus Actinocrinis; species Actinocrinis puniceicyclus. The sequence continues at coordinate 1,424 of NZ_JAGSXH010000053.1, forward strand.
TGACGGCGCTCTGCGGCGCCCGGCCCTCGGCGGAGGCGGGCGCGTGGCTGTCGCTGCGCGCGGTGCGTGTAGCGGCTGCGTGTTGAGCGGTGTCGGGCGGCGGTGCGTCTGGTGACGGTGCGTCGAGCGGCGGTGTGTCGAGCGGCGGTGTGTCGGTCATCTCGGTCATCGTTTTCCCCTCCGATGAATAGTTATCAATCACTAACTTGAGCTGCCGGAGTCCACCCGCTTGATTCGTCGGTGAGGAGACCGCTGTCAGCTGCGGTTGGTCAGGTGCCGTGTCGCCGGATACCCGGCGCCGGATCGGCCGACCGCGGCGGAGCGGCTATGCCGAACCGGTTCGCGCGGCGCGGATCGTCAACTGCGCGCGTGCTGAGACGGAGACTCGGATCGGGCCTGGGCCTGAGTGTGTGCGTTGAGCGCGTCGAGCACCGGCATCCACGGCGAGTCCATGCCGTCGAGCCGGCCGGCGGCCGCTATCACGTTGCAGAACATCCCCTTGGCGAAGAAGATCACCCGGTCCTCGATCGGCAGGCCGGAAAGCTTCTCCACCTCGTCCCAGATCCGCTGCAGGCACTGCTGGGTCTGCCGCTGGACGTCCTCGTCGTAGCAGGCCGCGAAGGTCTGCAACTGCATCAGCAGCCACTCGCGGTGCGTCAGCAGCTTCTCCTGGTACGCCTGGCCCATCGCTTCGAGCGCGTCCTGGCCGCTCTTGCCACCCGCCGCCTCGCGCATCAGGCCCAGCGTGTCGTCCATGTTCCGCTCGCTGGCCGCGAGGAACAGGGCCTTCTTGGTCGGGAACAGGCGAAAGAGGTAGGGCTGCGAGACCCCGACCCGCGCGGCGATGGCGGCCGTGGTCGCGCCCTCATAGCCGGACCTGGCGAAGACGGTGATCGCCTCTTTGATCACCTGCTCGCGCCGGTCCTCGGCCGACATCCTGGGGCTCACCCGAACCACCTCCTTCCGCGCCGCCGGACGGAGGTCTCCGCCCAGGAAGTAAGTTAGTGAGCGATAACTACCAAGTCAAGTCCGGCACGAACGCGGGTTCCGGCACCAGCGTCACGCCGAACCGCGCGGCGACTCCGTCGCGCACCTCGGCGGCGAGACGCAGCAGGTCGGCCGTGCTCGCCCCGCCCCGGTTCGTCAGCGCCAAGGTGTGCTTCGTGGACAGGGACACCGGCCCCGAGCCGTAGCCCTTGCCGAAGCCCGCCTGTTCGATCAGCCAGGCGGCCAAGGTCTTGAACCGTCCGTCCGGCTCCGGATAATGCGGTGGCGGCGTCTCACAACGCGCCGCGAGAGCCGCGAAGGCGCCGGCGTCGAGAATCGGGTTGGTGAAGAACGAACCCGCGCTCCACGTGTCGTGGTCCGCCGGGTCCAGCACCATGCCGCGGCGGCGCCGCTGCTCGATCACGGCCTCGCGCACCGCCTTCAGCGGCGCGCGCTCGCCGACCGCCAGGCCGAGAGCGCTCGCCACGTCCTTGTACCGGATCGGCGCGGAAAGCCCCCCGGCGTCCGAAAGCTGGAAATGCACGCGCGTGACGACGTAACGCCCCGCGGACCTCGCTTCACCGGACACCGCGTCCGTCAGCACCGCGTCCTTGAACACGCTGTGCCGGTAGGTGAACGCGCAGTCGGCGTTGTCCAGCAACACCATCCGCTCGGCGACGCGGTCGTAGGCGTCGACCATCACGATGGTCTGGCTGACGTCCTGGCCGTAGGCGCCGACGTTCTGGATCGGCGTCGCGCCGGCGAGTCCCGGGATGCCGGAGAGGCATTCGATACCCGAGAGACCCTCGTCGACGGCCTGGGCGACCACGTCGTCCCATCCCACGCCCGCCGCCACGGACATCAAACCGTCCCGGATCGTCACACCCGTCGTGGCGATACGCACCACCGTGCCGCGGAAACCTTCGTCCCCGATCACGAGGTTCGATCCGCCCCCGAGGATCAGCAGGTCATCGCCGTGACCCTCCACATCCCGGATCGCGGCGACCAGATTCGCGTCCGTGTCCGCGGTGAAGAAGTGGTCGGCGGGCCCGCCGAGCCGCAACGTCGTGTACGGCGCGAGCGTGACGGCGTGCTCATATCCGCCCGTCATGGCACCGACACGACCGCCACCGCGCGGCCCAGCACCTTCTGCCCCGCGCTCATCGCGGTCAGCTCCACCCGCACCCGGTTGCCCTCAAGCAGCGCGCCGATCTTCCCCGAGACCTCGACGCCGGCGCCGACGCCGTCGTCGGGGACGACGACCGGCTTGGTGAAACGCACCCCGTACTCCACGACCGCTCCCGGATCCCCGACCCAGTCGGTGACCACGCGGATCGCCTGGGCCATGGTGAACATGCCGTGCGCGATCACGCCCGGCAGCCCCACCTGGAGCGCGAAGCGCTCGTTCCAGTGGATCGGGTTGAAGTCCCCGGCGGCTCCGGCATAGCGGACCAGGTCGGCCCGGTCGACGGGAAACGACTGCGACGGAAGCTCGTCGCCGACCGCCAACTCCTCGTAGCGCGGCATCAGGACTCCCCTGCCTGTGTCGTGGCAGCCGTCCGCGTCGTCGTGTCCCCGGCCGGCTCGGACTCGGTCTGACGCACCACGAACAGCGAGCGCACCGAGCACACCGGCTCGCCTTCTACCGTCCGCAGATCGTTGACCAGGGTGATCATGTCGCTGTCGGCGATGGACTTGATCGCCTCGATGGTGACCTCGCACTGGATCCGGTCTCCCGCGCGCAGCGGCCGCTGGTAGACGAAACGCTGGTCGCCGTGCACCACCCAGGCACCGACCAGGCCGAAGTCCGGGTCGTTGACCGCGGCCAGAGAGGCCGGGATCGCGATGATGACCGGGAACGTCGGCGGGGCGATCACGTCCGGGTGCCCGAGCGCCTTGGCGGCTTCGGGGTCGAAGTACGCCGGGTGCAGGTCACGCACCGCGGTGGCGAACTCCCGGATCTTCTCCCGGCCCACCTCGTACGGCGCGCTCGGCGGATACGTCCGCCCGACGAACGACTGATCCAGCGGCATGGCTCGGCCGCCACCCCTCTACTCGGGACGCCCGCGCCGCGCGAGAACGGGCGCCGCGTCGCAGTGAGCGCTGCGTTGACCAGCGAACGCTGCGTCGCACAGCGCCGTGTCGTGTTCGAACACGGACAGAAGCCGCCATGTTCTGCGCGCCGTGGTCACAGCTGGACGGTGATCACTGCGCAGGGCTGGCGGCTTCCGGAAGGCCGGCGCGGCTACCGCGTCTCGCGGTGCGAGGTGTGCTTGCCGCAGCGCGGGCAGAACTTCTTCATCTCCAGGCGGTCCGGGTCGTTGCGCCGGTTCTTCTTGGTGATGTAGTTCCGCTCCTTGCACTCCACGCAGGCCAGCGTGATCTTCGGGCGGACGTCGGTAGCGGCCACGGGAGCGACTCCTACTTGCGAACGGGACAGGCTGATAAGCGGACCACAACAGGCTACCCGATCGAACCGGATGCCTCGGACGCCCGCGCGGTACTGCTGGTGACACTTCGGGTAGCGGTGACCGGACTTGAACCGGTGACACAGCGATTATGAGCCGCTTGCTCTGCCAACTGAGCTACACCGCCATGGACCGACAAAGCCCGCCGGTCGACGCTCGTTCAAGTCGTCACGGGCGGGCCGCCGATCACAGAGCCCCAATACGGAATCGAACCGTAGACCTTCTCCTTACCATGGAGACGCTCTGCCGACTGAGCTATTGGGGCGAGCGAGGAAAACCATACACGGCGGACCGGCCGCAGCGAAATCCGGTTTCTCCCCGGGCGAGTCGCGCCCGGTGCCCGACCGCGCGGACGTCCCTCGGTTGTAGTGCACGAACACCCGGCCGCCCGGCGAGCGGACCGAGGGGCGGACGCCGCGCCCGCGGATACGCCACCATAATCCCTGTGACACAACAGGCGGGGGCCGATGCGGGGGCCGCTCCTCACTCGGGGTCGGGCACGGGTGCGAGCACAGGTGCGCAGGCGGGCCCAGATTCGGATATGGGCACTGGTTCGGGTATGAGCGCCGGCGCGGACGGGGGCTGGGACAACGCGACTGTCGAGGCACCAGGCGACGACGTCCCCGATTGGCTTCCGCCCCTGAGCCGGGCTGAACGCCGCCTCTGGGACGCGTTCCCCTACGGCGCGACGGTCGAGTACCTGTCCGGAGACCCCGACCTCGACGATCCCGCACGCGCCGCGCGGTGGGGCGAAGAGCGGACCATACGCGCGGCCGTGATCGCGGCCCTCGCGCTCGGAGCGCGCAGACCGGTCCCGGGCCGCACCGCGGGAGTCCGCATCATCGGCGCCCGGGTCGTCGGACAGATCGATCTGCGTCACGGGCAGATCGAAGTGCCGCTGACACTGCGCCGCTGCCGCATCGAGGACACCCTGCGACTCGACGAGGCGGTCGCCAAGTCCATCGACCTGACCGGATCTCACACCGGCCGGATCATGGCGGAAGGCGCACACGTGCGCGGCTCGCTCAAGCTGAACGACGTACGCGTCGTCGGCGGTCCCGACTTCGCGCTTCACCTCGACGAGATCACCGTCGACACCGACCTGGCCGCGCGGGCACTGCACTGCGACGGCCCGCTGTGCTTGATCGGCGCGCGAATCGGCGCCGTGCTCGACCTGATCCGCTGCACGGTGCACTATCCCGGCAAGATCGCCGTCAACCTCGGCGGCGCCCAGATCGGCCGCAGCCTCCTGTTCGGCTACGCGCATATACGCGGCCAGCTCAGGATGCCCGGCGCTCAGGTCGACGGGATGGCGTTGTTCTCCGGCACCGAGATCACCGACGCCGCCGCGGCGCACGGCATCGCGTTGGAGGGGGAGAACTTCACCACGGGCGGCGACGGCCTCTTCGACAAGGGCTTCCGCGCCGAGGGCCAGGTCGCGCTCATCGGCGCGAACTTCGGCGGAGTCCTGTCCTTCCGCGACGCGCATCTCGTCTCGGTCGGGAGCAGCGCCGCGCTGCACTGTGGCGGGATGCAGGTGGCGCGCGGCCTCTACCTCACACACGGCTTCCACGCGGAAGGAGAGGTCCGGCTGGTCGGTGTCCGCATCGGCGGTCACCTCGACCTGGTAGGCATGGCCCCGAACCGCGGTCCGATCACGCTCTACCACGCGGCGGCCGCGACGATCCGGGACGGCGGGCCGGAAACCTGGCCGCAAGAAGTGCTGCTCGACGGCCTCACGTACAACGCGTTCGACCCGTATCTGCCCGGCAGGGAGCGGTTGGCGCTGCTGCGCCGACAACACGGCGGCTACCGCGCGCAGCCCTACGAGTTCATGGCCGCTTATTACCGGGCGCTCGGGCACGAAGAGGACGCCCGCGCCGTGTTGATCGAGAAGGAGCGCGTACGGCGCACGGACGGCCGGCGATGGGACCGGTTCGTCGGCATGATGTTCGGCACGCTGGTCGGCTACGGATACCGTCCGATGCGCGCCGTATTATTCAGCATATTGATTCAGTTGGCGGCGATCGGGTACTTCACCGTCGACCGGCCGACGCAGATCCGCCCGGACGAGCACGTCGTGTATTACCCGGCGCTTTACGCTGCGGATCTATTCGTCCCCATCGTGCACTTCGGGCAGGTCGACGCGTTCCAGTCGCACGGATTCGCCGCGGTGGTGGCATGGGGGCTGCCCTATCTCGGCTGGGCCTTCGGCATCGCGATCGTCGCGGGGGCTTCGCGCGCGCTGGCCCGCGGCGGCTCCGGGCTCCCCGGCTGAACTGAAGCGCGATTCAACAACATCCGGCCGGAATAGTTTAAGATTCAACGTAGTTGCAGGGTGAGGTACCCACCCGATCCCGAAGCGAGCATTCAGGAGCCCGTTCCCATGACCGAGCTGCACAACGTTCTCCAACTGGACAAGAACGCCCAGGATCTGCTGTTCCGCTCCGCCCGCACCGCGAACGCGTTCACCGACGAACCGGTGACCGAGCAGCAGGTCGCGGCGATCTACGACCTGGTCAAGTACGCGCCGACCTCGATGAACATCCAGCCGCTGCGCGTGGTGCTGGTTCGCTCCCCCGAGGCTCGTGAGCGTCTGGTCGCGCGGATGAGCGACGGCAACAAGGCCAAGACCGCCACCGCGCCGCTGACGGCGATCCTCGCCTACGACCCCGAGTTCCACGAGCACCTGCCCGCCGTGTTCCCGCACTTTCAGGGGGCTCAGGACCTGTTCAAGGGCAAGCCGCACCGCTTCGACACGGCGAAGTTCAACGCGCTGCTGCAGGTCGGCTACTTCATCCTCGGCGTACGCGCGGCCGGTCTCGCAGCGGGTCCGATGACCGGTTTCGACGCCGACGGCGTCGACGGCGAGTTCTTCGCCGATTCGCAGTACCGGTCCCTCGTCGTGGTGAACATCGGCAAGCCCGCCGAGAACGCCTGGTTCGCCCGCAGCCCTCGCCTCGAGTTCGATCAGGTGGTCTCCACCGTCTGAGCATGCGGGACCGGGCCCGCCCGCGCGGACTCGATTCCAGCGCATCTCAGCACATTTCAGCACGCTGCTATGGCCCGCCGCGTCCCGGCGGGCCATAGCGCATAACGCCGCGACATCCACGGGGGAACCGTCGCCGAGTTGCCACGATCGAGTGATGAGGATCCGGGGCCGGCCGGATCTGTGGGTGCGTCAGCTGACGGCTCGAATGGTCGCCCGCGCGACGAGCGGATTCGACCAGGTGGTCTTCGAGGCGCGCGGCGTGCTCGCGCGCTTCTCGGGTCGTCGGGCGGCATCTGCCCGCGTGCCGCCGGCCGACGAGGCCTGCGGATCGCCGCTGCGCTCTGCCCGGAAGCGGACCCGTCGGCTTGACCGGTGCGCGAGGCGGGATTCGAACCCGCACGCCTTATCAGGGCACTGATTCCTAAGACCAGCGCGTCTGCCATTCCGCCACTCGCGCGCGCAATCATCGTACGGCACCGGCCCGCGCCCGCGCATCGACGATCGCCGTCACCGGCGTGCGAGATCGCCCGGGATCAGGGAGAAGACCACCATGTCCTGCTGGCCCTCGTGCGTGAAACCGCGGTTGCGGGCAACGCCCTCGCGCACGAAGCCGGCCTTCTCGGCCACGCGCTGGGAGGCGGTGTTCGCCGTGGCCGCCAACAGTTCCACGCGGTTGAAGCCCTGCTCGCGCAGGATCCACTGCGCGGCGGCCCGCAGCGCCTCGGGGGCGTAGCCGCGGCCGCGCGCCGACGGCGTGACCGCGTAACCGATCTCGGTGCAGCGGCGCAGCCAGTCCGTTCCCCTCACACCGATACCGCCCAGGTAGCAGCCCGACCGCGCGTCGCTGATCACCCAGTGGACACCATCGCCCATCGCACGCAGCAGGTGCACGGTGTCCACGCACCAGCGGCGAGCGTCTTCGAGGGTGTAGGGCCTCGGGTTGCTCAGCCAGCGCTCGGACAACTCGTCGGCGTACATCGCCACCGTCGGCTCGATGTCCCGCTCGCGGTGCGCGCGCAACACGAGCCGTTCGGTCGTCAGCTCGGTCATCGGAAACGTGTGCTGCGCGAGCATCGATCCAGCTTCGCAGGTTTCGTGTGAGAGTGGAATCACAGCCGGGAACACGCGATCGCCGCAGGCCGGACCGGCGGCGCGTGACAGCATGGCTTCGCACGACGAACCGCGGAGAGAGGCGATCGCGATGACGGCGCAGCCCAGCGTCTCGTATTCGATCACGGTGCGGCTTGAGGCGCCCGCGCGCGGCAGCGCGGTCTCGCAGCTGACCCGGGTCGTCGAGGAGGCCGGCGGCGCGCTGACCGCGCTCGACGTCTCGGGCTCCGGAAACGAACGGCTCCGCATCGACGTGACGATCGCGGCGTCCAGCAGCGAGCACGCGAAGCGGATCACCGAAGCCATCGACGCCATCGACGGGATCCAGGTCGGCAGGGTCTCGGACCGCACGTTCCTGCTGCACCTCGGCGGCAAGATCGAGATGCAGTCGAAGGTTCCGCTGCGCAACCGCGACGACCTGTCGATGGCGTACACACCGGGTGTCGCGCGGGTCTGCATGGCGATCGCGGCGAATCCCGAGGACGCTCGCCGCCTGACGATAAAGCGCAACGCGATCGCGGTGGTGACCGACGGATCGGCCGTGCTCGGGCTCGGCAACATCGGCCCGCAGGCGGCGCTGCCGGTGATGGAGGGCAAGGCGGCGCTGTTCAAGCGTTTCGCCGGCATCGACGCGTGGCCGATCTGCCTGGACACCCAGGACACCGAGGAGATCATCCGCACCGTCAGGGCGATCGCGCCGGGCTTCGCCGGGATCAACCTGGAGGACATCTCGGCGCCGCGCTGTTTCGAGATCGAGCGGCGGCTGCGCGAGCAGTTGGACATCCCGGTCTTCCACGACGACCAGCACGGGACCGCGATCGTGGTGCTGGCCGCGTTGACGAACGCGCTGCGGGTGGTCGGCAAGGACATCGGCCGGGTGCGGATCGTCGGCTCGGGCGCGGGCGCGGCCGGCACCGCGATCCTTCGGCTGTTGCGGGAGGCCGGCGCGAAGGACATCACCGTGGCCGACTACCACGGTGTGGTGCACGCGGGGCGCGACGATCTCGGCGGACCGGACTCCGATCTGCGGTGGGTGGCGCAGAACACCAATCCGGGCGGTTACACCGGGACGCTGCGCGAGGCGCTGGTCGGCGCGGACGTGTTCATCGGCGTCTCCGCGTCGAACATCCTGACCGGCGAGGACATCGCGACGATGGCGCCTGACGCGATCGTGTTCGCGCTCGCGAACCCGGACCCGGAGGTCGATCCGGCCGCGGCGCGGGAGCACGCCGCGGTGGTCGCGACCGGCCGCAGCGACTTCCCGAACCAGATCAACAACGTGCTGGCGTTCCCCGGCGTGTTCCGCGGGTTGCTGGACGCGCACGGGCACAAGGTGTCGCTGGCGATGCTGCTCGCGGCGGCGCGGGCGCTGGCCGACGTGGTGAAGGAGGACGAGTTGAACGCGAACTTCATCGTGCCGTCGGTCTTCGATCCGCACCTGGCCCCGGCGGTGGCCGCGGCGGTGCGCGCGGCGGTGGACGCGGAGCGGGGGTCGTAAGAGCCCTACGACGCCCCCACACACACCGCTCGCGCAGCGTGGGGAGGGCGTCGTAGGGCGGCATTTCCGGGTCCTGCGGTTTCTGCGCCGTGGATCCCCGCAGAGGCCGCTGATCACTGTCCGCTGATCACTGCCCGGGGTCGCTGCCCGGGGTCGCTGGTCAGGGTCGCTGCCCGGGGATCACTGCCCTGGAATCACTGCCCTGGAATCAGCAGGACCTTGCCGGTGGTCGCGCGGGACTCGAGCGCGGTGTGCGCGGCAGCAGCCTCAGCCAGCGGGTAACGCGCGCCGACGTTAATGCACAGGTCACCGGAAGCCACCGCGGTGAACAGTTCGCCGGCGCGCCAGGCCAGTTCCTCGGCCGTGGCGATGTAGTGCATGAGGCTGGGCCGGGTGACGAACAGCGAGCCGCCCGAGTTGAGCCGTTGCAGCTCGAACGGCGGGACCGGACCGCTGGCCGCGCCGTAGAGCGCCAGCAGGCCCCGCGGCCGCAGCGAGGCGAGAGATGCGTCGAAGGTCGTCTTGCCGACCCCGTCGTAGACCACGTCGACGCCGCGGCCGTTCTCGGTCACGGCGCGCACGGCCGCCGGAAGGTCTTCGACCTCGGTGTAGCGGATGATCTCGTCCGCGCCGGCCGCCCGGGCGACGGCCTCCTTCTCCTGCGTGGAAACCGTGCCGATCACCCGGCCCCCGCGTGCCTTGATCATCTGTGTGAGCTGCAGGCCCATGCCGCCGGCGGCCGCGTGGACCAGCGCCGTCTGGCCCTTCTGGATCGGCCAGGTGGAGGTGGTCAGGTAATGCGCCGTCAGGCCCTGCAACAGCGCCGCCGCGGCCGTCTCCAGCGCGATCCGCTCCGGGATGCGCACGGCCCTGGCCGCGTCGACGAGCGTGTGCTGCGCGTAACTGCCGCTGACGCTGTCCACGGACGCGACGCGGTCGCCGACCTCGAACCCGGTCACCCCCTCGCCGACCGCCTCGACCGTGCCGGCGAACTCACCACCCGGGGTGAACGGCAGCGGCCTCGGGTAGGCGCCGACGCGGAAGTACGTGTCGATGAAGTTCACACCCGCCGCGGCGACCCGGACCAGTAGCCGGCCCGGTCCCGCGGTGAGCTCTGCGCCCTCGGTGTGCTCCAGTACTTCGGGCCCGCCGGTCCTGGTGACGACGATCGCTTCCATGCATGCCTCCACTTTGGTCGATATCCATCGAACCAGAAGTGCCCTGACGGCGCCGGTATTCCGGGCCTCAGTCGACGGCGTTCTCGCCGAACTCGAAGCGGGCGCCGAGGGCGCCGAGTTTGAACGCGAAGTCCTCGTAGCCGCGGTTGATCAGCGAGATGCCGTGCACCGTCGACGTGCCCTGAGCGGCGAGCGCCGCGATGAGGTAGGAGAAGCCGGCGCGCAGGTCGGGGATCTCCAGTTCGGCGGCGTGCAGCTTGGTCGGGCCGGAGATCACCGCGGAGTGCATGAAGTTGCGCTGGCCGAACCGGCAGGGCGTACCGCCGAGGCACTCGCGGTACAACTGCACCTGGGCGCCCATCGAGACCAGCGCGTTGGTGAAGCCGAGCCGTTTCTCGTACACGGTCTCGTGCACGATCGAGAGCCCCTGGGCCTGGGTCAGCGCGACCACGAGCGGCTGCTGCCAGTCGGTCTGGAACCCGGGGTGCACGTCGGTCTCCAGCGCCAGCGTCTTGAGCGCGCCGCCGGGGTGCCAGAAGCGGATGCCCGCGGCGCCCGGGGTGTCATCGACCTCGAAGGCGCCCCCGACCCGGCGGAAGACGTTCAGGAAGGTCATCATCGAGCCCTGCTGCGCGCCGCTCACGAGGATGTCGCCGCCGGTGGCCAGCGCCGCGCAGGCCCACGACGCGGCCTCCAGCCGGTCGGGCAGCGCGCGGTGCGTGTAGCCCTCCAGCCGGTCGACCCCGGTGATGTGGATGACCCGGTTGTCGAGCACGGAGATGATCGCGCCCATCTTCTGCAGGATCGCGATCAGGTCCACGATTTCCGGCTCGGTGGCGGCGTTGCGCAGTTCGGTCACGCCCTCGGCGAGCACCGCGGTAAGCAGCACCTGCTCGGTAGAGCCGACGCTCGGGTAAGGCAGCGTTATCTTCGTACCGCGCAACCGCTGCGGTGCTTCGAGGTGCAGGCCGTCGGCTCGCTTGTCGACGACCGCGCCGAACGCCCGCAGCGCGTCGAGATGGAAGTCGATCGGCCGGTCGCCGATGCGGCAGCCGCCGAGGTCGGGGATGAATGCGTGGCCGATGCGGTGCAGCAGCGGGCCACACAGCAGGATCGGGATGCGGCTTTCGCCGGCGTGCGCGGCGATCTCGGCGTGGTCCGCCTTGTCCACCGAGGTGGGGTCGAGGACCAGTTCGTCGCGGACCTCGCCGGTGCGCACGGTGACGCCGTGCGCTTCCAGCAGGCCGGTGACGATGTGCACATCGCTGATCTGCGGCACGTTGCGCAGGCGGCTCGGGCCGCTGCCCAGGAGCGCCGCGACCATGGCCTTGGGCACCAGATTCTTGGCGCCGCGCAGGGTGACCTCGCCGGTGAGAGGCGTGCCGCCGGTGACATGGATGCGGTCCGGCCGCAGCGCGGAGGCGGATGCGTCCAGCGCGAGGGGGCGGGGCAGGATGGTGGCGGATGTGCTGTTCATAGCTCCGTGGTCTGCTTTGGCCCGGGCGGGCGCTTCAGGACTTGAAGTCCCGACCCGGCCTGTCTCTCAATCGGCCCTTCGGAGCTCGGGACGGAACAAGCGCCCAGTCTGCCAGACGCGCGCCGTCGCGTACCAACACCGCGCCGGGCCGGTTCGAACAAGCGATCCGCCGGAGCCGGGGGCGCCGGCGGCCTGCGGATCAGCGCGGCGGGGGCGCGGGCGGCCGGCTGCCGTGACGATGAGGTTCGGTGAGAAGGGTGAGTCGATCCGGGCGGCCGGAGGCGTGCCGCGCTCCGGCGGCGGCACCGCCCGAGCGGCGCGAATCGCCGGCGCCACTCGGGTCCTGGACTCGGCGCGGGATGATCCTCCTGAGAGGATGGCTCCATGACCGAGGTCGCATTGACCGGCAGGCTGCTGGTCGCCACCCCGCTCCTGGTGGACCCGAATTTCGACCGTACCGTGGTGCTGGTGCTCGACCACGATGGCGACGGCACGCTTGGAGTGGTGGTCAACAGGCCGACTGCGGTACCGGTCCGCGAGGTGTTGCCGGCCTGGAGCGAACTGGCCGAGCCGCTGCCGATGGTGTTCCAGGGCGGCCCGGTGGCGCTGGATTCGGCGCTGGGCCTGGCCGAGTTGCGCTCGGTGCCGCGCCCGGGGGCGGGCGAACCACTCGGGTGGCGCCGGGTGCACGGGGATCTCGGGCTGGTGGATCTGGACATCCCGCCGGAGATGCTGGCGGCGGAGATATCGGCTTTCCGGGTCTACGCGGGGTATGCGGGCTGGAGTTCCGGCCAGTTGGAGCGGGAACTGGCGCAGGGCGCCTGGTACGTGGTCGATCCGGCGCCGGGTGACGCCTTCACGCTGGACCCGGACCGCACCTGGCGGGCCGTGCTGCGGCGGCAGCGCGGCGAACTGGCGCTGCTTTCCACGTTCCCGGAGGACCCGGCGCTGAACTGAGCCGCCCGTCCGCGCTGAACCGACCCGCCGTGCACCGCTCGCCATGCCGGGTGAGCTGCGGCGTGTCATTCCGTATCGCCATCCGCTCCACAGCGGGCCGGATGCACTCGTAGACTCGCCTCATGAGTACGGCAGAGCAACCTTCGGGCGGAACCGCCACGATCACCGATGAGCGGGTCGACTACAGCACCGACAACGGCGATCACGAGCGGTTTTCCCATTACGCGGAGAAGGAGAAGATCACCGAGGCGCTGGTGCTCGGCACCCCGGTGACGGCTTTGTGCGGCAAGGTGTGGGTACCAAGTCGTGATCCCAGCCGCTTCCCGATCTGCCCCACGTGCAAGGAGATCTTCGACGACCCGCGGTTCTTCCACGACGACGAAGACTCCTCCGGCGGCGAGAAGTAGCCGGGATGGACTCGGGGACCGCGGTCGCCGACCGGGCGGTCGCGTTCCCCGGATCGGTGCGCGAGGCGCTGGACGCGATGACGGCGTGCCCGCAAGCGACCCTGGTGGCCGGGGGCACCGAGGTGATGACCCTGGTCAACTCCGGGGCGCTGCGTCCGTCCTGCCTGGTCGTGCTCGATCGGATCGAGGAACTGCGCGGGGTCTGGTTCGGGGACCAGGAGATCGTGCTGGGTTCGGCGACGACGTGCGCCGACCTGATGCAGAGCGACGTGCGCGGCGTGTTGCCCGCCCTGGCCCAGGCGGCGCGCTCGATCGCCTCGCCCGGTGTCCGCAGCCGGGCGACGCTGGGCGGGAATCTGTTGTCGGGCAAGCGGCCCGGCGGGCCGGCCGCCGCGGCGCCGACCCGCGATCTGCTGACCGTGCTGGTCGCGTTGAACGCGGTGGCGGTGTGCCGGTCTGAGCAGGGGTGGCGGCAACTGCCTGTCGCGGAGCTGTACGCGCGGGACGGCGGCGTGAATCTGCGGCCGGGCGAGCTGCTGACCGCGCTGCGGGTGCCTACCTGCGGCGGACGGCAGGGCTTCATGAAGGTGGGCACGCGAGCCGGGGCGGCCCGTTCGCTGGTCACCTTCGCGTTGGCGGCGGACCTATCCGCCCGGACGGTCACGTGCGCGATCGGCGGTTTCTCGCCGCTGGCGGTGCGGGTGGACCATGCGGGGCAATGGCTGGCCGAGCATGTGGACTGGGAGAACGGCGCGATCCCGGATCCGACGACGTACCCGCGGTTCGCCCGGCTGATCGCGGAGGGTCTGGTGGTGCCGGGTTCGGCCGGGCCGGCGGGCCGGACCACCGTCGCGGTGCCGCAGAGCTACCGCGAGCAGGCGGCGGAGGTCTGCGCGCGCCGCGCGCTCGTGCGGGCGCTGCCGCCGGCCGGGTGGCTGGAGCAGGTCGCGCAATACCAGCAGCGTGCGGAGTTCGTGCGCAACAGGGCCCGGGTGGAACGCGCGGAGCGCGGCCTGCCGCCTGAGCCGCCGGTGCCGGGGCAGATGCCGGGTGCCCAACCTCCGGGCGGCGGCCTTTCGAGGGGAGCGGGCGCGTGAGCGAAGCGGATGCGGGTGAGGCCGGGGCACACGCCGGGGCCGGGTCCGGCGGCTGGCCGACCGTTGATTTCGAGCTCACGGTCAACGGGGCGCCGCAGCGGGTGACCGGCGCTTGGGTCGGCGAGAATCTGCTGTTCGTGCTGCGGGAGCGGTTGGGCTTCACCGCGGTGAAGGACGGCTGCGGGGAAGGCGAGTGCGGGGCGTGCACGGTGCTGATGGAGGGTCGGCCCACCACCGCCTGCCTGGTGCCCGCGGTCGCCGCGACGGGCCTGGCGATCGAGACTCCCGAGGTGCACGCGGTACCGCAGCCGGACCCGGTGGCTGCTGCGCTGGCCGTGCACGCGGGGGCGGGCTGCGGGTTCTGCCTGCCCGGCATCGGCATGGAGATGCGCGCGCTGCTGGCGCACAACGGCAAGCCGAGCGCGGCCGCCATCCGGGAGACGCTCAGTGGGCACCGCTGCCGTTGCCTGCCGCCGGAGCGGTTCATCGCGGCGACGCGGGACGCGGCGAAGACGCTGGCTCACAAACAGGCCCAGGCCCGAGCCCAGGCCGACGCTTCGGCTCAGGACGCTCAGGACGCGCAGGCCGAGCGGGAGTTGCAGGCCGAGCGGGAGTTGCAGGCCGAGCCGCAGCCGCCGCACGAGTCGCCGATCTATCCGCGGGTGCCGGCGCAGGCCGGTGAGCGCACGCAGCCGGGCGGGCGCGCCCGGGCGGGCGAGAACGACAGCGAGCATGAGCAGGCCGGGGCCAGGTCGTGAGCACCCCCACGTCCCTGCCAGGTTTCCTGATCAGCGAACAGCTGCCGGATGCGGAACGCGGCGCGGCGCAGCCGGTCGAGTCGGAGCTGGCCGAGTACGGGCCGAATCTCACCGAGCCGAGCCCGGCGACCGGGGACGGCATCGGGAGGGTGGTGCCGGCGGCCAAGGCGACCGGCCGTTACCCGTACGCGGCGGACTTGGGTGCGCCGGGCATGTTGTGGGCCGCGATGATCCGCAGCCCGCACGCCCGAGCGGTCATCGAGGGCTGCGACACGTCGGCGGCTGAGGCGATGCCGGGTGTGCACGCCGTGCTCGCCGGGCCCGGGCTGGGCGTGGACCAGGTCGACTACCTGGGGCAGTGTGTCGCGATCGCCGCGGCCGAGCATCCGGCGATCGCGCGGGCCGCGCTGAGCGCCGTCGTGATCGACTATCGGCCGCAGGAGCCGCTGACCGATCCGCGCCAGGCGTTCAACGCGGAGCCGATCCACGAGGACGGCAACATCGCGGCGCACCGTTTCTTCACCACGGGACGGGACGCGGTCGACCGGGTGGCGGCGGCCGCCGAACTGCGCAAGAACGCGCCGTCCGCTCGCCGCGCGGAGGCGTTCCAGGGCTTGAAGCCCGGTCGAGGGCCGGGAGCGCAGCCTGATTCGCGCGAACCGGAGGGCGGGGACGGCGCGCAGGCCGAACCCGAACCGTCGCGGTCGGTGTCCGTCATCCACGGGTACGAATTCGCCCGGCCGGCGAACTGGCCGGCCGGACCGGGCACCGTGTTCGCCGTTCCACACGGCGACGCGATCGAGATCCACACGCTGACGGTGGACCCGGGCCGGGACCGGCGCGCGCTGGCCGCCGCGCTGGGCCGGCCGGAGGGCGAGATCCGGTTGGTGCCCGCGCCGTTCACCGGCGGCGCTATCGCGGACGACGCGGACCTGCGGGTCGCCGCGGCGCTGCTGGCCGCGCGCACCGGCCGGCCGGTGAAGGCGGTGGACGGCAGCGTCGGGCACTGGCCTGCCGGGACGGCGGAGCCGGCGGCTCGGGTGCACGCGATCCACGTGGCGGACGCGGACGGGACGCTGCGGGAGGTGCGCGTCGAGCTGGTGATCGACGGCGGCGCGGAGCCGGCCGCGGCGGAGGCGCTGCTGGACGAGTACTGCCGGCTGGCCGCGGGGCCGTACCGGGTGCCGAAGGTGGAGGTGCAGGGCTGGGTGGTGCGCACGCACAACCCGCCGCTGGCGCCGTGGCCCGGCGGCGGCGCGGCGCTCGCGGCGGTGGTCGCCGAGGCTCAGATGGACGCGGTCGCGGCGGCGCTCGGCGTGTCGGGGCTGGAAGCGCGTGTCAAGAATCTGATGCGTACCGGGGACCGGTTGCCGGACGGCCGGAAGGTCGCGGCGGCGGACGCGCTGCCGGAGCTGGTCGCGGCGGTGCTGGACGCCTCGGTGCCGCCGTTCCCGCCGGGCCCGGACGTGCGGGAGTTCCCGGGCACGATCGGGCGGACCGGGGAGATGACCCGGTTGCGGCGCGGCGTCGGGGTGGCGTTGGCGATGGTGGACCTGGTTCCGCCGGGGCTGCCGGAGGAACTGGCGACGGCGCAGGTCGCGCTGACCTCGGATGTGCACGGGCCGATCGCGCACGTGAGCACCGCGATGGTGGACACCGGGGCGGGGCAGCATGCGATGCTGCGGCGGATCGTGCGCGAGGTGTTGGGTGTGCAGCGGGTGCTGGTGCGCCGACCGACCGCGCCGGGTGCGCTTCCGGCGACTCCGCTCGCGTCGGGGCGCGCCGCGTGGCTGCACGGTATGGCCGTGCAGCGGGCCGCACAGGCGGTGCGCGCGCAGGCGCTGGAAGCGGTCGGGGCTCAGTTGGCGATCTCGCCCGAGTTGCTTGAGGTGCGCGGGGACCGGGTCGTGAGTTACGACGGGATGCTGTCCCGTCCGCTGGACGAGGTGTACCGGGCGGCGTTGCGCGGTGCGGCGGTGTATCTGGCGGACGGTGAGTTCCGGGTGCGTGGCTCGGGGCCGGCGCAGCCGGGCGTGTTCGTGCCGGAACCGGGTCAGGCGCATGTGGCTTTCGCGGCGCATCGGGCGGTGGTGGACGCCGACACGGAACTGGGGTTGCTGCGCCCGGTGCGGGTGACGGCGGCGCACGACGTGGGTCGCGCGCTGGTGCCGGGCCGGATCGAGGCGGCGATCGCGGCGGGGGTGATGTCGGCGGCTTCCGCGGTGTTCGCGGACGAGGCGCCGGGCGCACGGGCGTATGCGGGGGCGCTTGCGTGTGCGCAGTTGCCGACGGCGCTGGATCTGCCCGAGGTGGATGTCCTGCCGCCGGTCCAGTCGTCGATCGGGGATCTGGAGACGACGGCGTTGCGTCGGCGCGGTTTCTCGGCGCCGTTGCCGCTGGGTTATCAGCCGGTGGGCCGGATCGCGCATGCGGCGGCCGCGGCGGCGTTGGCCTGCGCCGCGCGTGACGCATTGAGCGCGCACCGCACGGCGATCCCGATCCGGCCGTGGGAGACCGGGCCGGTGCTGTGAGGGCGGTGTCTGGCTCGGGGCCGGACGGGCCGGACGAAGAGAGGTCGGCTTCTGCGAGGCGGCGGCGACATGAAGCGCGGGCGGGTTCGAGCCCTGATCGCGCGCTCGGCGCGCCTCGGCCGTCTCGATCGTGATCACCCTCGGCTACGCCGGGTTCCTCGTCGGTCCGGCCGCGGTGGGGCTGACGGCGGCCGCCGCCGGCTTGCGGACTGCGCTGGCGGGCGTGGGTCTCGTGGCCGTCACTCTGGCGGTCCTCACGGCGCTCGTTCCAGTCGGATCAGGCGGTAGGGCAAGCCTTCCCAGGCCGTCGCCGCGCACGCACGCGACCGGAGGGCGCGCAGAGCCCGAGGAGAGCGAGAGCGGTGGCACCCGGTCCGGGTAATAGCCAAAAATGGCTTGCGCCCATGACGTAGGCTTGGGCGATGGCCACCTCCGTCGAGACCTCGGGCGCCGGCGCCCCTTCGCCGCCGGGCGTGACCACCGGCACCGGCACCGGCACCGGCACCGGCACCGACGGACTGTTCTCGCCGAGATATCTGGCGGTGACGATCGGCATCATCATCTCGGTGCTGCTCACCGCGTTCGAGGCGATGGCCGTGAGCACGGCGATGCCGGTCGCCGTCGCGGATCTGCACGGCCTGCCGTACTACTCACTCGCCTTCAGCTCCTATCTGACGCTCAGTCTGCTGGGCATGGTGCTGGCCGGGCAGCGCTCCGACGCACGCGGGCCGCGCCTGCCGTACCTCGGCGGGATCGCGCTGTTCGGGGCCGGGCTGCTGGCCGCCGGTACCGCGACGAGCATGGCGCAGTTCGTCCTGGGGCGCGCGGTGCAGGGCCTCGGCGGCGGGATGGTGATCGTCTCGCTGTTCGTGCTGGTCGGCCGGGCGTACCCGGAGCGGTTGCACAGCAAGGCCTTCTCGGCGCTCGCGAGTTGCTGGGTACTGCCCGGGATCATCGGGCCGTTCGTGTCCGGGCTGCTGACCGAGCGGGCATCGTGGCGCTGGGTCTTCCTCGGTGTCGCGGCGTGCATCGTGCTGCCGCTGGCCTTCATCGCCCGGGCGCTGCGCGGGTTGCCGGACCTGCCCAGGCCGCAGGCGGCGACATCGTCCGGCGCCGCCCCGGGCGTGGACGCCGCGAGGCTGCGCACCGTCCGCGTGCGCGCCGCGCTGACCGCGCTCGGTGCCGGTTTGTTCCAGTTCGGCAGTCAGCGGCTCGACTGGATCGGCGCCCTGCTGGTGCCGCTGGCGCTCGCCCTGCTCGTCTACAGCGTGCCGAAGCTGCTGCCGCGCGGACTGTTCCGAGCCGGCCGCGGGCTGCCGACCGTGGTCGCGCTGCGCGGGCTGATGGCGGCGACGTACTTCGGCATCGAGGCGTTCATTCCGCTGATGCTCGTTCAGGAACGCGGCCTGAGCCCGATGACGGCCGGGCTCTCCCTCGCCGGGGCGGCCGTGAGCTGGGCGTTCGCGGCGTGGTCGATCAACCGGCCGTTCCTGCGCTCGCGGCTGACTCAGGCCGCCGTGGTCCGGCTGGGCGCCGGGCTGGCCACGGTCGCGCTGCTCGGCGCGGTCGCGGCGATCAGCCCGCGCAGCCCGCAGTGGACCGCGGCCGCGGCGATGTTCCTGGCCGCCGGGGGCATGGGGCTGATCTGGCCGAATGTCAGTGTGCTGACTCTGGAGCTGTCGGAGCCGGGCGACCAGGGCGCCAACTCCGCCTCGCTGCAGGTGGCCGACGGGCTCGGCAGCACCTTGTCGATAGCCGTCGCCGGTGCGCTCTATCACGCGCTGCACACCTCGGCCGCGGCCGACCGGCCGGTGTTCGTGCTGATCTACGGGCTGTTCATCGTCGTCGGCTTCGCCGGTTGGCTGATCGCGCCCCGAGTCCGGGTACGGTAGTCTGCGCGGCTTTCGACGGCGGCTACATTCGACGGCGGTACCGAATAGGGGGCAGAACACTGAGTACGTCCGCGGCATCCCACCTGTCCCCGGCCTATCCCGACCGAGCCCCGTGGGGTACCGCGGGCCGGCTGCGCGCCTGGCAGCAGGCCGCGCTCAAGTCGTATCTGGAAGGCGCGCCGCGGGATTTCCTCGCGGTGGCGACCCCCGGCGCCGGCAAGACGACCTTCGCGCTACGGGTCGCCACCGAACTGCTGGACCGTCACATCGTGCAGCAGGTCACGGTCGTGGCGCCGACCGAGCATCTGAAGCACCAGTGGGCGCAGGCGGCGAAGAAGGTCGGGATAGGGATCGACCCGACGTACTCGGGCGCGTCCGGGGGCACCTCGCGGGACTACACCGGTATCGCGGTCACCTATGCGGGTGTGGCCGCGCACCCGATGCTGCACCGGCGGCGGGTGGAAAATCGCAGAACCCTGGTGATCCTGGACGAGGTCCACCACGCGGGCGACGCGCTGTCCTGGGGTGAGGCGGTCTCGGAGGCCTTCGAGCCGGCCGCGCGCCGCCTGGCGCTGACAGGCACGCCGTTTCGCTCGGACACCGCGCCGATCCCCTTCGTGACGTACGCCCCGGACGCCGAGGGCGCGCGCCGCTCGGTCGCGGACTACACCTATGGGTACGGCGCGGCGCTCGCGGACGGCGTGGTGCGTCCAGTGATCTTCCTGTCCTACGCGGGGCAGATGCGCTGGCGCACGAAGGCCGGTGACGAGGTGGCCGCGAGCCTCGGCGAACCGATGACACAGGACGCGATCGCGCAGGCCTGGCGCACCGCGCTGGACCCGGAGGGCAACTGGATGCCCGCGGTGCTCCGCGCCGCGGACCGGCGGCTCGAGGAGGTACGCCGGGCCGTGCCGGACGCCGGCGGGCTCGTGATCGCCACGGACCACAACACGGCGCGCGCCTACGCGAAGATGCTGCGGGAGATCACCGGCCGGTCGGCGATCGTCGTGCTCTCGGACGATCCGAAGGCGTCCACGCGGATCGCGAAGTTCAGCGAGTCCGAGGACAAGTGGATGGTCGCCGTGCGCATGGTGTCCGAGGGCGTGGACGTGCCGCGGCTGGCCGTCGGGGTGTACGCGACGTCGATCTCGACACCGCTGTTCTTCGCGCAGGCCGTGGGCCGTTTCGTGCGCGCACGGCGGCGCGGCGAGACGGCTTCGGTCTTCCTGCCGTCGGTGCCGTCGCTGGTGCAGTTCGCAGGCGAGCTCGAACTCGAACGCGACCACGTGCTCGACCGCAAGAAGCGCGGCGAGGACGACCTGTGGAGCGAGGAGGAGGACCTGCTCGCGGACGCCAACGCGACGAAGGACGAGGCGCCGTTCGAGGAGTTCACCTTCAAGGCCCTGGAGTCGGAGGCGACCTTCGACAGGGTGCTCTTCGACGGCGGCGAGTTCGGTGTCGCGGCCCAGGTCGGCAGCGCCGAGGAGGCGGACTTCCTCGGCATCCCCGGCCTGCTGGAGCCCGAGCATGTGCGTACTCTGCTGCAGAAGCGGCAGGCGCGGCAGCTCTCCCGGCAGCGGCAGGGCGCCGGCCACGGTGACGGCGCGGCGGCGGTGACCGCCGAGCAGCGCCCGGTGGTCAGCCACCAGCAGTTGCTGGAACTGCGCCGAGAGCTGAACACTCTGGTCGGGGCCTGGCACCATCAGACCGGGCAGCCGCACGGGGTTATCCACGCGGACCTGCGGCGCAGCTGCGGCGGGCCGCCGACCGCGCAGGCCACCGCCGCCGAGCTGCGCAGCCGGATCGACACGGTGCGCAGGTGGGCCGTCGAACGCGGCTGAGCACAGCGTCTGCCGACCGTGCGGCCTAGGCCGTGTCTGAGAAGTATCGCCGGGGTCGCGACGCCTGCCACACACGCTCGCTGTGTTGGCGGAACATCCACAGACGACCCGGTATGAGGATGCCCCGCCGCCTTGCGATCGCACGCGCCAGACGCCGCGACCTTATCCGACGCTACTTCTTAGACACGGCCTAGACTCTCGCTGTGACGACGACCGCGCACCACCCGGAGACCTCGCAGACCCTGGACCGGGGCCTGCGTGCGCTCGAAGAGCTGGCCGACGCGCCCACGGGGCTGACCGTCACGGAACTGGCCGACCACCTCGGGGTCAACCGCACGATCGTCTACCGTTTGCTGGCCACGCTGGAACTGCACGGGCTGGCCCGGCGCGACGTGGCCGGGCGGGCGCGGCTGGGCATCGGGGTGCTCGCGCTGGCCCGCCGGGTGCAGCCGCTGCTGCGCGACGCGGCCGCGATCCCGCTGCGCCGGCTGGCGGAGGAGGTCGGGGCGACCGCGCACCTGACGGTGGTGGACGGCACGGAGGCGCTGGCGGTCGCGGTGGTCGAGCCGACGTGGACGGATTACCACGTCGCCTACCGGGTGGGTTCGCGGCACGCACTGGACCGGGGCGCGGCGGGGCGCGCGATCGTGGCCTATCGCGACAACGGCACGAAGACGTTCATCGTGACGCAGGGAGAGTTGCAGGTCGGCGCGTTCGGTATCGCGGCCCCGGTGGTGGATGTGCCGGGCATCGAGGCCTCAGTCGGTGTGATCTCGTTCGGCGAGCTCGACCCGGCCCGCACCGGTCCCCGCATCGTGCGCGCCGCCGCCGAGGTCGCCAAGGCGCTGCGCTGAGAGCGAAGCGGGCGGCACGTCGCCCCCGCGCGGCGACTGCGTGTCCGGTCCGACCGCACAGGCCGGGGTCGAGCCCGGCAGCCGGTAGCGGTTGGCCGAGATCACCTTGTACGCGGCCGCGGCCAGCCAGGAGATCGGCGGCATGAGCATGAGCGCGCCGAGCGGGCGCCACGGCCGGCGTGAGCGCAGCAGGACCCGCGCCACGGCCGCCGCGCCCGAGCGGATCGGCGCGTCCGCGGTGACCGGCAGCCATTGCACGGACGTGGTGACCTGTTCCCGGGTCAGCCGGTGCGCGGCCAGGTCGAGCCGCTGCCAGGGTACGAAGCGCACCTCTGGCCGGCACCAGCGTTCAAGCACGTGGACGGAGGCGGTGCAGAAGCCGCAGTCGCCGTCGAAGACGAGGGTGGGGCGCACGGTCTCGGCCGGCGCTGCTGTCGCTGCACTCATGCGTCGAGCGTAAGCCGGTGCGGCCAGTAGCCGCCCGGCCGCCGCCCAGAACCGGTCCGGCAGGAAGACCGCGTCGCCGATCAGCATGATGGCGGAGAAGAACGGCAGGCCGAGCAGGATCGCGATGGACACGTGCATGACGACGAGCACGGCCAGCGCCGGGTATTTCAGCCGCGGGCTGAACACGATGAACGGGAAGCCGGCCTGCACGAACACCGTCACGTATCCGGCGACGGTCAGTGCGATCGCGTGCCCGGCCAGCCAGGCGGACAGGCCGGGCCAGGGATGGAACCAGTTCAGTCGCAGGACGTACCCGAGCGCCGACCCGTCCTGCCACATCGAGCCCTGCACCTTGAGCAGCCCGGCGGTGCCGTAGACGACACAGACCTGCGCGGCGATGACGAGCGCGGCGCCGTTGTGCGCGACCGTGAGCACGCGCCGCCGGGCCTCGGCCAGTTCGGCTCGCCAACCGGGCACGTCTCCGGCCTCTGCTTCGTGCTGCGCGGGCGCGTGGCGGCGCGCCTTCGCGGCCTTCCGGCGCGCGTCGAGAGACCAATGCGTTCCGCAGGCCGTGAACGCCAGATAGATCGACATCAGTGTGAGCACGTTGTCGCCGCCGTCGGTGATCAACGGGGACCGGTTCTCCAGCGCCACGACGATCGCCGCGAACAGGACGGAGACGACCCGGGTGCGCCAGCCGAGCGCGAAGGCGGCGCCGAGCGCGATCGCGGCCAGGTAGAACAGATCGAACTGGGTGCGGGTGAGTCCCGCGACCGCGGTGAACCAGGCGCTCATCGGCCCGGGCCAGCCGCGGTTCGCGGCGTACGCGCGGTCGAGCGCCGGGCTCCAGGCCGAATCCGGGCCCCACGCGGCGTCCCGTTCTCCCCACTCGCGCAGCAGGAACAGCACCCACACGGCGCCGTAGCCGATCCGCAGTACCGCCAGACCGCGCGCGGCGACAAGGCGGGTGGTGACCGTCTCGTAGCGGTCGCCGAACCACCACAGCGCGCGTGCGAGCGGACCCTCGGCCGTGCCGGGTGCGCCGTTCACGCCGTGCTCCCGCCGCGGCCGGCCGCCCACCAGTCGAGAGTCCTGGTCTGCGGGGCGCTCTGGGCGGCGGTGCGGCCCGGGCCGGGGATCAGGGTCGTGGTCGCGCGGATCTGCACCGAGCCGATGGCGCCGCCGACCTGGCCGCGCAGCCGGTCGAACACCACGTTGAGCAGGTACTGCCGCATGATTTCCGAGTTCGGCCCCGTCGGATTGCCGTTTCCGTCATGTGTCTGGGCGTATTGGAGCCAGGCGTTGCGCAGGCTGTTCTCGGCGAGGTGGCCGGGGGCGGGATCGCCGCGGACCGTCGCCTCGTCCTGGGCGGACAGGTCGATCCACCCGGTCGTCCGGCCGTCGGGGTCGAGGCTCGCGCGCGCTTCGATCCGCAGGTTCTCCGAGATCGGGTTCGGCGCGAACAGCCGCCAGTTCTGGCTGAACAGCGGATCCATCCACCAGTGCACGGCTTCGGCGTAGCGCTGGGACACCGGGTTCGCCGGCGCGTTGTAGAGGAAGGTGGCCGCCAAGTGCACCGAGGCGACAGCGGCCACGGTGAGCGTCGCCCCGCTGACCAGTGCCCGGGACCAGCGCCGGGTGAGCCGCGCCGGCGCCGCAGCCGGCTCATGCCCGGCCGGGGTGCCGGTCGCGGGAGTCGAGGCGCTCATCGCGCCGAGCGTACTCGCGGCCGCGGGACGCCGGGGCTGCTTCGACAGGGTCCTTTTCCGCTAATCTCCGTGGGAGAGTTGCGGTGACGCGACGACTTAGGGGAGTGCGGGGCGCAGTCATGAGCACTGGACCAGAGGCGGGCTACTACGCCGATCCGTCGATACCGGGGTACATCCGTTACTGGGACGGCACGCAGTGGGTGCCGGGCACGAGCCGGCCCGCGCCGGAAGTCTCGCAGCAGCCGGCTCAGCCGCCGTATCAGCAAGAGCAACAACGGGCACGGGAACAGACGCAGGCGCAGACTTACGCCGGGCAGGCTTCGGTCGCGGCCGCCAGCGCGTACGAATACGACCAGGCCGCGCTCCAGCAGTCCGTCGCGGCCCAGCTGGCGCAGCCGCCCGCGCAGAGAGCCGACCAGGCGCCTGCTCAGGCGCCCGCCGATCAAGGCGCCGCGGCGTCCGCCGGGGCCGAGGTCCCGACCTCGGTGGCGACGATGGTCGTCCCGTCCGCGTTCGCCGGCCGCACGGCCCCCGGTTCAAACTGGGCCGCGGGCGGCTCGCCGTTCGACGCCATACCCGGTCTCTACCGTTCGCCCGAGCCGGCGGTTAAGTCCCAACCCGCGGTTCGCGTCGTCGAACTGGCCTCGGCCGGTTCACGCATCCTGGCGCGAATCATCGACGTCTGCATCGCCGTCGTTCTGTCACTGCCGGCCACGGTCACCCTGCTGCTCATCGCTCACCGGCATGATCACGCGTACGTGGATCAGTTGCGGCTGCACGCCAAGACGACGTACCGCACTCTCGGCATGGACACGACGGGGATCGCGCTGTGGGCCGGCGCTCTCGCCGTCGTGCTGCTCACGGCGATCGTCCTGGAGGGCTACCGGCTGCCGCGCAGCGGGCAGACCACCGGACGCCGCCTGGTGGGCGTGCAGGTGGTGACCGCGGAAAGTGCCGAGGTGGCGACCGGCGGCGCGGCCGCGGCCCGCGCATTCGTGTTCTGGCTGCTCGCGTTGATCCCGCTGGTCGACGTGCTGGCGCTCGGCGGGATCCTGTGGGGGCGGCCGTATCGGCAGGGCCTGCACGAGAAGCTGAGCGGCACGCTGAGTATACGTGCGTAGTGGCCGACTGCTCCGGCGCTCAGCCGTGCGTCGGCTCCGGGCCTTCCCACGGTTCGGGCCGGGTCTTGGGCAGCAGGCCCAGGCCGCAGAGCGCATCGACCACGGGCGCGACCCGCGGCACCGCGAAGCCGTGGACCAGGGACCTGACCTGCCCTGCGATCTGCTCATCCAGGTCACGCACGTCGTCGATCAGCTCCACCCGGTCGGTGCGGGCGAGTTGCGCGCCGATCTGCGCACCGCCGGTTCCGCGCACCGCGGCGGCCGTGGCCAGCAGTACGTTGAGGATGCCGGGCAGCTGATCGTCCCAGGGGTCGGTGACGGCCTTCCAGTCGCCGCAGGACCAGGAGAAGGGGCAGCGCTCCGCGGTGGCCGCACGGATCGCCTCGACCAGCACTGGCGTGTCCGGTGCGTCTACCCCGCACACCGCGAAGCGCACGGACCTGCCGCGGGCGTTGATCATGCTCAGCGCCTGCCGCCAGCCGGGTTCGAGGCCCAGCCCGACGGTGACCGAGACGCTGCGCGGGACATCAGCCAGATGGGCTAACGTCCGGTGCGCGGACTCGACACAGTGTCGGTCGCGTTCCTGGGCGATGTCGATGCCGATGCCGGCGCCCGCGACCGCCTGCGCCGCCGCCGCGCTGCGGTAGCCGCCCAGTGCGCGCGCCGCCGGGCCGTGGATCAGCACGGGCACATTTTCCGGCTGCGTGATCTCGGGCCGCCCCGCATCGTCCCAACTCTCGGCCTGGAGTACGCGCCGGCCGACGGTCTCGCTGGCCGGCTCCGCGACGGTCAGCGCCGCGCCGCGCCGCCGGGTCGCGATCTGCGGCCCGGGGCGGCGGATCGTGGAGAAGTCGTCCAGCAACGCCTGGAGAAGGACTTTCGGTACTGCCCGTGACATGTCGGTCACGCTAGCGCGCGCATCCGGCTTCCGACAATACGGGCGATGTTAATTCGGGGCGTCGATTCACCACTAAACCGAACAAGACGGCCGGGCCGCCGCGGGCACCGACCAGTCCACATCGTGAAAATCACGTGCGGGCGCGGGCGGCTCGGCGCAAGCTGGGGCCAGCCAATAGGGAGGGACCATGAATATTAGTCGGAACGTCGGCGCGCGCCGCGCCGCTGCCGACGCCGAGGGATGCTCGGGCGCCGAGGGCACCATCACCGCCGAGAACCTCACCAAGGTCTTCCACGTCTCGGCGCGCCGGCCCGGCCGCCTCTCCGCCATCAGGTCCCTGATTCATCCGCAGCGGGTGGCGAAGACCGCGGTGGACGGGGTCAGCTTCCGCATCCGGCCCGGGCAGCTGGTCGCCTTCCTCGGCCCGAACGGCGCGGGCAAGTCCACCACTGTCATACCTGGTCCGTACACTTATTCGTATGGGTACTGATACGGTAAACGAGCTGGACAGGGCGCAGATTCAGCATCTCGCGCGGGTCGCCGGAATCACCGGGCCGAAGCAGGCGCGGCGCGATCCGGCATCCTGGGAGGGGGAAGGCGCGGCCATCTACTGCCGCATCTCCAAGACCCACGACGAGGACCAAACCGGGGTGGAGAGGCAGGAGCGGATCTGCCGGGATGTGGCCGAGCGGCTACGCCTCCAGGTCGCTTCCGGGAACGCCTATATCGACAACAACCGGTCGGCGTGGCAGCGCAACCGCAAGCGTCCGGGGTGGGACCGGTTGCTGGCCGCGATCGAGTCGGGGCAGGCCGCGATCCTGACCCTGTAGCCGACACCGAAGCCCATCCGAGAAACCCTTGCAAATCAACAAGGGTTTCCGCGAAATGACGCACATCCCCAAGACTAGAGGCGATCTGGCCCAGCAGACATTCCGGATGATCTTCAACGCCGTCAGGCGACACGACCTGAGCGTGGACCCGCTCACCCCGGTAGGGCAAAGCCTGTACCGAAGCCGAGAGGCGACACGAAGGCAGTACCCGGACTCGGAACCTCAATACGACACAGAGTTCTTTCACCTCGAACCGCCCGACCGCCGCTACATCTCGCAGCATGCCGAATGCTGCGAACTCAGCGAAGCCGGCCTGGGCTGACCGTACCTCTCATCGCGATCCCGACCCTGTAACCGATGCCTACCAGCCCCAATCATCAGCCTCTTGACACGCTATCCGGGGCCTGGTTTCCGCAATATATCTTCACTGGCTCAAGGGCGGCGGCGCTTCGCGCCGCCGCCGCGCGCTGACGGGACGGCCCAGCGCCGCCCGCGCCTTGCGCGTGCGGCGCTGGGGCGCCGTTCGCGGCGCGCGCCGCTGTCCCGCCCCGTTGGCGCGCGCAGGCAGCTAAGCCCACCGCCCATGATCAGAAAGAAACAGCGGCATCCTACCACAACAGTGTCAGTGTATTGACGGTTGCCGGTCATCGCACGGGCACGCGGCGGGCCCGCGCGCCCTCGCGCCTTGCGCGTGCGGCCTTCGGCCGTTCGCGGCGCGAACGCGCGACCCCGCCACACCCGATCACATCCCGCACGATCAACCCTGATCCAGGCCGAGACGATCGCCCCGGTTCCCTACTGCGTCACGCGCGACAGCCGCCGCCGTGCGAACGGACACGGCGCGCGACGCAGCAAACGACTCCCGCCCGGCGAGCGATCCGGCCAACGTTCCCGCGTGCTCACCGCGCTCTCGGCCCACGCCCTGACCCTGGGCACCGCTCTTTCGGTCACCACCGGCTGCTGTCCCCGCCGCCCCCAACAGCACGGAGCAGCGGGGACGGCAGCCGCGCCGACTTCGCACGGATTGCTTCAGCCGCAGTCACCAGTGAGTGGTGTCGGCGTGATTGACGGCCTGCTTAGTTGATTGGCTGGTAATCGCCGATCGCGATCGACACGGTTTCGTCCGACGGGCACACCCAGACCGAGCTCTCCGCGAGCGCTGTCATCGGATGCCGATGACCAGTGATCAGACACCGTGGCCAGGTCACTACCTGCCCATCGGGCGACCTGACGTTGTCATGAATGAGGTCCTGTACCTGATTGGCGACAACGCCGGTCTGCCAACCGGCCGCATCCCCAAGCACGGCCGCGACCAGCCCGATGCGCGCACCGTTCAGCAGGAGCCACGCGGTACGGCTCCCGGACACTCCCAGCGAAGGGTCCGCTAGACTCAGTGCCGCACTCATTCCACAGGCAGCCAGGTCTTTAGCGACCGGCCGGAACGCTTCGTCAAGCGGGTCGTCCACGGCTGCCTCCCAGCGTAGTGATTTCGCGTCAGCTAGTTGACGTCGGGCTCATAGGTGCAGTTGACCCACGCGTATCCGCCCGAGCCCGGGTCCGCCACGCTGTTCCAGTACCAGTAGAACGATACCGATGCGCCGGGACCCATCAGATAGTCACCGCCGCCCTTGACGCTGAAGGGGTTGCCCAGGTTGGCATGGAACGTGTAGTCCCACGGTTCGACGTGGGTTGAGTACCCGTTCTGTTCGCGGTTGTCGGCCCAGGTCTGGTTGTTGAAGGCCACCACACCCAGTCCCGCATTGGCGTCGGTCAGGTAGACGCCCCACGGGATGCTGGTCCAGCTCTCCTGGAGATAGACGTCGGCAGCTGGCTCGTCATTGAAGTACCCCGTGCAGTCGCTGCCAGGATCCGGGGGCGGCACCACGTTCGGTGACACGGACCCGTTGCCCGCAGCCTTGTGGACCACGACGCCCGAGCCCGAGCCCGATGCTCCCGCAGCCTTCAACGCGGCCCGGACCTGCTGACCCTCTGCACTGCTAAACAGACCGCCGCCGTGCGCGCCGTGAACGGCGGCGAGGTGGGCGAACACGCCGTCGACCGTCGAGCCGGTCTTGCTGACGCCGGGCGTCGGCGCAGCCTGCGCGTTCGTGCCGACAAGGACGAACGCGCTAGCGGCGCATGCCACTGCGGCGTATATCAACCTTCTAGAGCGCATGTCTTCTTCCTCCGTGAGATTGCGAGATTTTCAAGCATCCTGACGGCAACCGTCCCCCACGGCAGCGTGGCATATGCACACGATGTATGCACCCGTATAATTGGAGCCTTGCTATCAGGCCACTCATTATGAGAGTACTGCTAGCCTCCGACGGTGACGATAAGCGCCGAGGCGGCTCCCATGTGACATAGGTAACGGGCATGATCGCGCCCTACATCACAGACACCTGGTGAAACCGGCCGATGGCTCATTCGCCTTAGAAACCCGGCATGTGCCCCCGCTACCCACAGGTCAGCCACTCCAATGGCCGCCCCGAGTTCGCCAACGTTCCAGCACTGCGTCACGCGCGACAGCCACCGCCGTAGGAACGGACACAGCGCGTGACGCACTCAACGACTCCCACCCCGCAACCGATCCGGCCAACGTCCCCACGTACTCACCAAGCCGTCAGCCCACGTCCCGCCGCTGCTCACCGCTCCTTCGGTCACCACCGGCCGCCGGCACCGCGGTTAAAGACGACCGCGGTGCCGGCAGCCTGGTCGGAAAAGCCCCGGTCGTGCCCCCTAGCGCGGAGGACAGGCACGACCGGGGCACGCAGCGAGGCGAGCATCAGAACGGCCACCATGCACCAGCGACAGGGGGACGCTCCACAGCCCCGCACAGCAGCGATCCAGACCCCCACGGACGGGACCACCACCGGTCATGATCGGAGCGCCCCCGGCCGCCGTACTCCAGGCGACGGCCAGGGGCACCCACACGGGCATCCGGGCATCCGGGCATCCGGGCATCGGGGAGACGTGCCCGGACGCCCACCTACGGGCCACGCGGCGCAGGCCCCGTCATCGGCTCCAGGATGGAAATCTCATGGACCTTCGATCCCGGCTCAGGGTGGACCTCCCTGCGGAGTAGCCCCGCGCCGGGTGACGTTGACGCCGCGCGCCCAGTCTGCGGCGCGGTCCGCTCGTGTTCCTACTCAGCCGAGTCCGGCGCATTGGCCGCCAGCGCGCCCGCGAGCTGCCCGACCGCGCACCACGGCTTGCCGTCCAGGCACCAGCAGGCGACCCCGGACTCAGCGGAGGCGAACAACGGACGGCCGTCCACTTCGGGCCAGGTACGGCCGATGTTGTCAATCACGTCGTCTTGCAACTGGTTCGCGATCGAGGCGACCAGCGGCTCATAGGGTGCCGCCGCCGTGAACTGCATCCCGTGCGCGGTGATCGTCTCGTCCGCGACGCTCGGCAGGTCAACGGGCAGGCCGGAGAAGTCCGCTTCAATACGGCTAAGGACCGCGCTCACGCGAGCTTGCATTGGAAGGTCGGGTCGCCCCGGGGAATCTCAGCCCGGGGCTCCCACGGAACCGTACGTAACAGTCTCCCGTTATACGGCTCTTGTCGTCCTGGTCACCGCCCCGGTCGGGGGCACCCAGGTCCAGTGAGCGAAGTACCGAGGCCGGAGCTTATAGCCGTCCGCCGTGCGGCGCGCGGCCTGCTTCCAGCCGAGCCGGTACTTCTTTCCGATCCACCGCGTCAGCTTGAAGTTGATGCGGCCGAGCAGGGGATACAGCGCCGAGCGGTAGAACCGGCCGTAGTGAGCCAGCCAGCCCCGGACCACCGGATTGATCATCCGGGCCAGGTCGGCGGTCTCACTGCCGGAGCGCCGTTGCAGGTTCCACGCCCGCACGGTCGCGCTCATGCGCTTGAGGGCAGCTTTGCTGACCGCCGGCAAGAACGCGGTGAACACCACCCCGTACTTGTTCTTGGCCGACCGTGGGCGGAACGTGAACCCCAGGAACGTGAACTCGATGTGCGGGAACCCGCCACGCCGGTTGCTGTCCTTGCAGTAGACGATCCTCGTCTTGTCCGGATGCAGCTCCAGACCGACCCCGGTCATCCTGGACCGCAGCGCGGCCAGAACCTGCTCTGCTTCCGCCCGCGTGCCGCCGCCCTCGGCCTGGCGCCCTCCACGCTGCACCGCTGGCTCACCGACGGGTTCATCCCCGGCCAGCAGACCACCCCCGGCTCGCCCTGGCGCATCCGGCTGAGCGAGCAACTGCGCGGCCTGTTCGTCGACGACGCCCCGACCGGATGGCTGGCCATGCTCGAGGCCACCATGGCCTACGGCGTCTCCCGCCAGACCCTCATGCAGCGTGTCAAGCGCGGCGAGCTCAAAGCAGTCCACGTACGCACCGGACGCAGGAAAGGCCTGCGTATCGAGCCGCCAGCCACCCAAACCGGGCTCTTCTAAAACCGACAATCAGGATATGGAGCAGTGTGACGATGCATCCAAGAACGCCCGGATGTCAAGATCGATCACCCAGTCGCTGCGCCAGCACCGCACCCGGCAGGTGGCCACCGCGTCCAGGGCCGATCTGCCCGGCCGATACCCGTACGAGTCCCGATGGAACACGGGTTCCACCCGGACCGAGAGATGCTCGGCCACCACCGTCTGCGCGACCCTGTCACCGACAGTGGGCACACCCAGGATCCTGGTGCCGCCCGCCGACTTCGGGATCGCGACCGCCTTCACATCCGGCGGGAAGTAGGTGCCCGAGCTCATCCGGTTCCAGACCCTGTACAGATTGTCTTCCAGGTCCTTCTCGAACTCGCCGATCGACACCTCGTCCACACCGGGCGCGCCCTTGTTGCCGCGCACCTTCTCCCACGCCGCCCAGACCTCCTGCTTGGAGATCTGGAACGGCTTGGCCGGTGCTTTCAGCCCATCCATACCGCTCCTCCCGGAGAGCTTCCGGTTGACTCAACGAATCAGGCCACGAACGACCCGGCCCCTTCGCTCCACCCCCGTTACAGGGGCTTCACCACTACTACGAGCCGGTCCGCCGACGCGCCGCGCGACGGTACTCTGACGCCCGGCCGGGGCCCGGCCCCGGGTCTCGCGGGCTCTCCCTCTCACCCCCGGCCGCTGAACCGGGGGCAGTGTCGCGACACGCCTTCTCCTGTTCCGCACGGACGCCGCAGACCGGGCTCGCGCCTCCTGTACGCCGGACACCGCCTGGCCAGAAAGACGGCCACCCGCCAGGCCCATCCCGGGACGGCATTGAAACCCCGGTTTCGATGTCATCTGACTAGTTACGACGCTTGATCAGAGGTTCGCTTCCGCTCGCCTTCCCGATCCCTGCCTGACGCATGACCTGCGCCTTTTCCCCGACCGTTCGCCACGACAGTCTTCAGCTAACGCAGTGCGGGGCGGCTTGGAGCCTCCCACCGCCGGGCGGCTCCGAGGGGCCACAAAACCCTCATCATCCGTGCAGCACCGATCCGGTACTGGCTACTGCATAACCACTCCTTCACGTTCAGGACACAACAACACCGCCTAGTGTCCCAGGGCGTGCCGCGCACGACCGACTTCACTTTTCGGGCTGGAACGCGACCTGCGCGGTCGTGACCGTGCCCGCGGTGCGGCGCGGCGCGTCCTGGTAGGCCCAGTACAGATTCGTGTGCGCGATCACCTGCTCCGGCGGCGGCGCGCCCCACTTCGTCTGGTCCTCGGTGGTGTGCGCGTCGCCGACCAGGATCGCGTCGTAGCCTCGGGCGAACGCGCCGTGCAGCGTCGAGCGGACGCAGGCGTCGGTCTGCGCTCCGGAGACGATCAGCCGACCGACGCCCAGTACGGACAGCGCCGTCTCCAGGGCGGTGTCCTCGAACGAGTCGCCATAGTGCTTGTCCACGCGGGTCTCGTCCTCGCGCGGGGACAGCTCGGGCACGATCTGCCAGCCCTCGCTGCCGTGCACGATGCCGCCTTCGTCCAAGTCCGAGTGCTGAATCCAGACGACCGGCACCTGGGCCGCGCGGGCTCTTTCGACGAGCGCGTTGATGTTCGCGACGACCTTGTCGCGTTCATACGCGTTCTCGACGACGCTGTTTTGAACGTCGACGACGAGCAGCGCCGTGTTCGGCCGGTTCTCGAGTGTGGTCATGATCTCCCTGCGCTCTCTCGTGCCGCGGCCACCGGGCGCCCCGCAGCATCGTTTCGGACCGCATCGTTTCGGACCGCGTTGTCCGACCCCGGTCAGCCCGCTTTGTTCGGTCGCCTTCCAGGCTAGCCGCGGCCTCCGACAGCAACGATCAACCGGTGGCCGTCAGCGGCGCCAAGCCGGCGAGCACGTCCCGGTGAAACCGGTGGCCGGCCGGGAACACGTCCGCGAGAATTCTGATCCGGCTCACCATCTGGCTCAGTACGGGCGCAGCACTCATCGGCGGCGGAGGATACGCGTGGACCTCGATCTGTTTCCCGCATCGCTTCCCGTCGTGGCGACGGTGCAGCGGTATGACGGCGGCCCGCGCTGGCTGGCGCGACTGCCTGGCGTCGTGGAGGAGTTGCGCGAGCGCTGGTCGCTGCGGCTCGGCGCGCCTTTCAACGGCGGCAGTTGCTCCTGGGTCGCGCCCGTCCGGCTGCCCGGCGGAGATCCCGCGGTGCTGAAGGTCACGTGGCCGCACCGGGAGGCGATGGGCGAAGCCGAGGGCCTGCGGCTGTGGGACGGGCGCGGTGCCGTGCGCCTGTACCGGGAGGATCGCGACCATCTCGCCGTGCTGGTGGAACGGTGCGAACCGGGAACGACACTCGCCGACGCCGAGCAGCTCAGCCCGGACCGGCGGCTGCTGATCGGCGCGCAACTGCTGTACGAACTGTGGTCGGCGCCGGTGCCCGAGCAGACCGGGCTGGAGCGGCTCGGCGAGGTCACCGGCGTCTGGGCCGACCTGGTCGAGCAGCGCATGGAACGGCTCAAGCCCGGCTTCGATCCGTGGTTGGTCGCGCTCGGCGCCCGGCTGCTGCGCGAGCTGCCCACCGGCGCACAGCGCGCGGTGATCGTGCACGGCGACTTCAACCCGGGCAACATCCTCGCGGCCCAGCGCAAGCCGTGGCTCGTGATCGACGCCAAGCCGATGCTCGGCGACGCGGGCTACGACGTGTGGCCGCTGATCTCCCAGATCGACGACCCGTTCGCGCGGGCCGACGCTGCGCGCCTGTTGGCCGAACGCATGACGCTGATAGCGGACATGGCCGGCCAGGACGCGCGGCGGCTCGCGGCGTGGTGCGTGGCCCGCGAGGTCGAGGCGGCGCTGTGGCTGGCCGAGCACCCGCACACGCCTTTCCCGGTCGGGTCGATGGAACGCGCCCGGCTGTTCGCCCAACTCGCGGAGCTCTGAGCTCTGGGACTGGGACTGGGACTGGGACTGGGACTGAGCCCCCGAGACTGAGCTGAGATGGCGCCGCACGCGGGGCGCGGCAAGTCGACGCCCCGCGGGACGGTGAAGGACGCCCGGTCCCGGTCAAGAGACCGCGACGACCCCGGCATCCTCGAAATCCGCCAGCGTTCTGGCCAGCGTCAGAGGGGACACCGCGGCGGTCTTGTCCAGCAGCACACGCACCGCGATGCCGTGCTCCGCGGCGTCCAGGGCCGTGGCGCGCACGCAGTGGTCGGTGGCGATGCCGACGACGTCGACCTCGCTGACGTGACGCTCGCGCAGCCAAGCCGCGAGCGACCGGCCGTCGGCCGTCGCGCCCTGGAAACCCGAGTACGCCGCCTCGTGCGCGCCCTTGCGGAACTCCGCGTCGAAACGCAGATCCGCGACGGCCGGGTGCAGCTCGGCGCCATCCGTGCCGGCGACGCAGTGCACCGGCCAGCTGTGCACGAAGTCGGGGCCGTCCGGCGGGGTGCCGAAATGGGCGCCCGGATCCACGTGGTAGTCCCGGGTCGCCACGGTGAACTGCGCGCCGCCGGAACCGGCCGCGACGTACCGGGCGATCTGCCGGGCCACGGCCGTGCCGCCGACCACCGGCAGCGCGCCGCCCTCGCAGAAGTCGTTCTGTACATCCACCACGATCAGTGCCCTGTTCATCAGCGCGCCCACCCGTCCCTGGCCTCGTGCTCGAGTTCGTCCCCGTATTCGTACACCGTCGGGATCACGGCGTCACCGCGGGAGAGCTGTGTCGCGGATATCGGCAGCTCGGCGAGCGAGCGGCGGTGCAGTTCACGGCCCTCTTCGAGGGTGGCCCGGCGCACCGGCTCGCCGTTCGTCATCAGTGGCGCGATCAGGTCGCGGCGGCGCGAGTCCGGGTCGGCCGGCTGCGCGCCGATCCTGATCATCTCCGCGGTCGCCACCCCGTCGGCGTCGATGCGGCGACAAGCCTGCTTGCGCCCGCCGCGGCTCGGCTTGTCCGGCGAGCGCTTCTCGACCGGGACCAGCGGCGCGTCCGGGCCGGGCGAGGCCGCGCGGGCCACCAGCTTGTACACCATCGCCGCGGTCGGTGCGCCGCTGCCGGTGACCAACTGGGTGCCGACGCCGTAGGCGTCCACCGGGGCGGACGCGAGCGCCGCGATCGCGTACTCGTCCAGATCGCTGGTCACCACGATCTTCGTGTCACGGGCGCCGAGCTGGTCGAGCTGCCTGCGCACCCGGTGCGCCATCCACAACAGGTCGCCCGAGTCCAGCCGCACCGCCCCGAGATCGGCGCCGGCCACCTCGACCGCTACGCGCACCGCCTCGGCGACGTCGAACGTGTCGACCAGCAGCGTGGTGCCCTTGCCGAGCGCGGCGAGCTGCGCCTGGAACGCATCGCGTTCGGTGTCGTGCACGAGCGTGAACGCGTGCGCGCTGGTGCCCACGGTCGGCACCCCGTAGCGGTACCCGGCCTCCAGGTTGGACGTGGAGGCGAACCCGGCCAGGTAGGCGGCGCGGGCGCTGGCCACGGCGGCCTGCTCGTGGGTGCGACGCGAACCCATCTCGATGCACGGCCGCCCGGCCGCCGCCGAGGTCATCCGGGAGGCCGCGGACGCGATGGCCGAATCGTGGTTGAGGACGGAGAGGATCAGCGTTTCCAGCAGCACCCCCTCGGCGAAGGTGGCCTCGACCTCGAGGATCGGCGAGTGCGGGAAGTACGTTTCGCCCTCGGCGTACCCGCGCACAGCGCCACGGAATCGGTACTGCGCCAACCAGTCGATCGTGGCGCGGTCGACCACACCGGTCCGCTCCAGAAAGGCCAGTTGCTCGTCGCCGAAGCTGAACGCCGCGATCGCGTCGAGCAGCCTGCCGGTACCGGCGACCACGCCGTAGCGGCGGCCGTCGGGGAGCTTGCGCGCGAAGACCTCGAAGACCGACCTGCGGTGGGCCGCGCCGCTGCGCAGGGAGGCTTGGAGCATCGTGAGCTCGTAATGGTCGGTCAACAGGGCCGTGGAGGCCGCGGCGGCAGCCTGTGCCGCCTGCCGGTCCGGACTTATCGTCACCATGACGCAAAGGGTACTCCGCCGAGCGGCTCCTGTCGCCTCCGTGGGGACGAACGCGGTGTGAGCCGACTCTCAGATGATGCGAAGATGTGAGAGTGACCAGCGCACCGGTTGAAGTCGATCGGCCGGATGTCCGCGGCGAGCAGCAGGCCGCCGAGGAGACCGACCGCCCGTGGAACACGATCGTGTGGAACGACCCGATCAACCTCATGAGCTACGTCACCTACGTCTTCGAGAGCTATTTCGGTTATCCCAAGACCAAGGCGCACAAGCTCATGCTCGATGTGCACCACCGCGGCAAGGCGGTCGTCGCGCACGGCTCCCGCGAGGAGATGGAGCGCGACGTGTCCGCGATGCACTCCTACGGCCTGTGGGCCACGCTGCAACGTGCGTGAGCGGCGGACGGCGTCGTTACCGGGGAAGGCTCGTGAGCGAGTAGTGCCCTTTCGAAAGGACAGGCGGAACGTGATCGCGGCGTTCACCCGCGGGCCCGACGGGACCGTGCTCGTCGACCTGCGCGCGGCCGAGGCGCGGCTGCTCACCGACCTGTTCGGCGACCTGCTCGAACTGTTGACCGAGCAGTCCCCGGCCGCGCCCCGCCCGGACGAGGGCGACCCGCTGGCCGCGCAACTGGGCCTCGACGGCCTCGGCGACGACACGCCGCCGGCCAGGCCCGACGACCCGGCGCTGGCCCGCCTCTTCCCCGACGCCTACCCGGACGACCCGGACGCGACCGCCGAGTTTCGCCGCTACACCCAGGCGGACCTGACCACCGAGCGCCGCCGCCGGGCCACCCTGGCGCTGCAGAGCCTCGAACGGATCAAGGGCGGCGGGCGGCTGAGCCTGGCGCCGGGCGAGGCGACGGCCTGGCTGGGCGCACTCAACGACCTGCGACTGGTGCTCGGCATCCGACTGGAGATCACCGCGGACGACCAGGAACCCGGCCAGGACTTCGGCCCGGGCGACCCCCGCACGGCCTATGTCCCGGTGTACTACTACCTCGGCTTCCTCCAGGAGACGCTGGTCGAGGCGCTGTCCGGATGACCGCGGCGTGACGCGCCTCGCAGCGGCGCCGGTGCCCTACCCTGGTGCCGTGTTGACCATCGACAAGGCCATATACGACGCCATCGTCGAACACGCCCGCGCGGATCATCCCGACGAGGCCTGCGGCGTCGTCGCCGGCCCGGCGGGTTCCGACCTGCCGCAGCGGTTCGTCCCGATGGCCAACGCGGCGCGCTCGCCCACGTTCTACGAGTTCGACTCCGCGGACCTGCTGAAGCTGTACCGCGAGATGGACGACCGCGACGAGGAACCGGTCGTGGTCTACCACTCGCACACCGCGACCGAGGCGTTCCCCTCGCGCACGGACATCTCCTACGCTTCCGAGCCGAACGCGCACTACGTGCTGGTCTCCACCCGTGATGCGGACGGCCTGGGCGAGTTCCAGTTCCGCTCGTTCCGCATCGTGGACGGAACCGTCTCGGAGGAAGAGGTCGTCGTCAAGTAGTGCGGCGCGGCCCTGTCGAGTGGTGCGACGCGGCGGGCGCTCGAAGACGGCCCCCATCGCGTGACGGTTCGACAACAGTCCCGGGCTCAACCGGCGCCGGGCCGATCAGCACCGATCGCCTCCCCGTACCATCGACGGGGCGGCGCCATCGACAAGAGGCGGCAGCCGATGACTGCGGGAGGGATGAGCGGGAGATGAGCGCTGTGCGGCGTCTCGCCTCGGCGTCACTTCTCGCGCCCCGGTATCGGCGGGCCTGGTTCTGGTGGGGCGGTTCCCGTTTCCTGCTGCTGCTCTGGTCGCTCCAAGCGCTGCCGTACTTCTCGCGCGGCGCGGTCATCGGCGACGTGAACATCTACCACGGCTGGGCCGACACGATGACGGGCGGCTCGTTCCCGTCGAGCGACCCCCAGTGGCAGTACCCGCCTGCTGCCGCCCTGATCATGCTCGCGCCGAAACTGATCGCGCACATCGGTATCGGCTACGTCAACTCCTTCTTCTTCGTCGCGCTCGGCGCGGACGCCGTGGTGTTCCGGCTGCTGCTCGGGCAGGCGGACCGGATCGCGGCCGAGACCGGGCGCGAAGCACACCTGGCGGGGGTGTGGGCCTGGGTGCTCGGGGGGTTCGCGCTCGGGCCGATCCTGTTCATGCGCTACGACGTGATCGTCACCGCGCTCGCCGTCGGCGGCATGGTGGCGACGGTCAAGGCGACGACCCGCCGCTCCGGCGAACGGGCCGATCGGATCACCTGGGATCTGCGCGGGGTGCTGCTCGGCGTCGGCGCCGTGGTGAAGGTGTGGCCGGTGGTGCTGCTCGCGGGCCTGCCGGGCGGGCGC
>NZ_JAGSXH010000054.1 GCF_018283645.1 Actinocrinis puniceicyclus
CCCGCACCGCCCGGCGTCGGAACCGCCCCTCGCCGCCCGCAGTGTCCTCCCCCGGGACCGTGGCGGTGAACCCTCCGGCGCCCGCGGAGAGTCCTCGACAACTCTCCGCCGCGGCCTCGTCGCTCCCCCGTGCGACGAGGCCGCCTCATTTCTCCCCCATATCCCCCCACGAGTTAATCCGGCCCATTGGCGTGACGCTCGGCGGACAGCACGTGGCGGACGGCACACCCACCCCTTCTCGTCAGAGCGACGAGAAGGGGCGTATGCTGGAACCATGGCGCAGCTGAGAATCGCTCTGGCACAGATCAACCCGACCGTCGGCGACCTGACCGGAAACGCGCGGCTGATCCTCGGCTCGGCTCGCGAGGCGGCGGCTCAGGGCGCGCACCTGCTGGCAACCCCGGAGATGGCGCTCACCGGCTACCCGGTCGAGGACCTGGCGCTGCGCCCCTCCTTCGTCAGGGCGGCCCGCGCCGCGCTGGACCGGCTCGCCGGAGAACTCGACCGGGAGGGACTCGGCGAACTGGTCGTCGTCGCGGGGTATCTGGACGACCGCGCGGCTTTGAACGGCTCCGCGCACGAGGGCGGCCGCACCGGGCGCGGCGCCTGCTCGCCGGTGAACGCCGCCGCCGTGATCCACCGCGGCTCGGTCCTGATCCGCTCGGCCAAGCACCATCTGCCGAACTACGGGGTCTTCGACGAGTACCGCTATTTCGTGCCCGGAGACGTGCTGCCGGTCGTCCGGGTCCGCGGCGTCGACGTCGCCGTGGCGATCTGCGAGGACCTGTGGCAGGACGGCGGTCCGGTCGCGGCCGCCGACGAGGCGCGCGCCGGGCTGCTGCTGTCGATCAACGCCTCGCCGTACGAACTCGAGAAGGACGACGTGCGGTACGAACTGCTGGCCCGGCGCGCCGCCGAGGCCGGTTGCGCGGTCGCCTACGTCAACCAGATCGGTGGCCAGGACGAGCTGGTCTTCGACGGCGACTCGATCGTGGTCGCGGCCGACGGGCGGGTTGTCGCGCGGGCGGGCCAGTTCACCGAGGAGCTGTTCGTGACGGACCTCGACCTGCCCCGCGCCAACCAGCCCGCCGTGGACGCCACGGCCGCCAACGGCATGACGATCCGGCGCGTGGTCGCGTCCGCCGACCAGGCCGAGCATTACCTGCCGCGCCCCGCGGTGATCACCCCGCGCCTGGACGATCTCGCCGAGATCTACCGGGCGCTGGTCATGGGCCTGCGCGACTACGTGCGCAAGAACGGCTTCACCACGGTCACGCTCGGCCTGTCCGGCGGCATCGACTCGGCCCTCGTCGCGGCGATCGCGTGCGACGCGCTCGGCCCGCAGAACGTCTACGGTGTATCGCTGCCGAGCCGCTACTCCTCGGAGCACTCCAAGGACGACGCCGAGGAGACGGCCCGGCGCACCGGGCTGCACTACGAGACCGTCCCGATCGCGCCGATGGTCGAGAGCTATCTCAAGACCCTGGCGGACTCGGGCACGGCACTGACCGGGCTGGCCGAGGAGAACCTTCAGGCGCGGGTGCGCGGAACGGCGCTGATGGCGCTTTCGAACCAACGCGGCCACCTGGTGCTGGCCACCGGCAACAAATCCGAGCTGGCGGTGGGCTACTCCACGTTGTACGGCGACGCGGTGGGCGCCTTCGGGCCGATCAAGGACGTGTCCAAGTCGCTGGTGTGGGCGCTGGCCCGCTGGCGCGACGAAGAAGCCGAACGGCGCGGCCAGGTGCCGCCGATCCCGCGCAACTCGATCGAGAAGGAGCCCAGCGCCGAACTGCGGCCCGGCCAGAAGGACACCGACTCGCTGCCGGCCTACCAGGTGCTCGACGAGATCCTGGACCTGTATGTCGAAGGAGACCACGGCCGGGAGGAGATCGAGGCGCGCGGCTTCGACCCGGCGCTGGTGCAGCGGGTGCTCAGGCTGACCGACACCGCCGAGTACAAGCGGCGGCAGTACCCGCCGGGCACGAAGATCTCGGCCAAGGCGTTCGGCCGCGACCGGCGGCTGCCGATCACGTCACGCTGGCGCGAAGTTCCCTGATCCGGCGCCGTGCCCGGCATCCGGCGGTTCTTCGCCGCAGATCCGGCCCGGCTCCAGGGCCGCGCCGCGCAGCAGGTCGTCGACGAGCCCGACGCTGAACCGCCGGCCGACCGGCTCCGGGGGCGGGGAGTGCCGCGTCGCCGTCAGCATCGGCGCGGTGAGCATGAGCATGGCGCGCTCGATGTCGAGATCGGGGCGCAGTTCTCCGGTGGCCACGCCGCGCCGCAGCACCTGCCGGTAGACGTCCCGGCGCGGCTCGATCACCACCTCGTGGTAACGGCGGTGGAGCGTCGGATTCGCCTTGCTGGCGTTGGCCAGCACGTTGTACGCCGCGCCGCTGCTCTCCTCCTG
This sequence comes from Actinocrinis puniceicyclus, assembly GCF_018283645.1. Taxonomy (GTDB): domain Bacteria; phylum Actinomycetota; class Actinomycetes; order Streptomycetales; family Catenulisporaceae; genus Actinocrinis; species Actinocrinis puniceicyclus. The sequence goes on from NZ_JAGSXH010000054.1 coordinate 2,411, forward strand.
CAGGTGACGGCGCATCACCTCCAACAGGTAGACCAGGTCTTCGCGCACTGAGACGCCGGGCGGCGTGGCCTTCTCCCGCTCCGGATGCAGCCGGCGGCAGATCGCGTCGATGATCAGCGCCTCCTTGTTGGGCCAGCGCCGGTAGATGGTGGCCTTGCCGACCTTCGCCTCGGCCGCGATCATCTCCATCGACAGCCCGTCGTAGGTGGCGCCCTCGGAGAAGAGCGCGAACACGGCGTCCAGGATGGCCTCCTCGGCCTGGCCGCTGCGCGGGCGGCCCGGCCGCCGCACCGCCGCGAACGCGGCGGTGGGCGAACCGGGCTTGACCTGATCGTCCTTCATCATCATCGTCGAGTGCTCATCCGTCCGCCGCTGGGGAGTTGCCCCGACTCTATGCGTTCACGCTCGCGGTGGACTGTGGAACGCTCTGCGCGGCGCCCGAGCCGTGACCCGTGCCCGCGGTGCGGCGCGGCAGCCAGGCGAGCACCAGCACCGCGGCCGTGACGGCGACTCCGGACGCGATCAGCGTCGAGACGTGCAGGGCGTGCACGAAGGCGCTGTCGGCGGGCACGAGCAGCCGCACAAGCTGCGGGTGCGCCGCGGCGGACTGGGCCACGAAGCCCTGCGTGGCCTCGATCGAGCCGCTGACGCCGTGCGCCACGCCGGCCGGCACGCCGGAGCCGGTCAGCACCGGCTCGATCCGGCCGCGGTAGGCCGAGGTGAGCACCGTGCCGAGCACCGCGATGCCGAGCGCGCCGCCGACCTGGCGGACCGTGTTGTTGATCGAGGAGCCGACCCCGGCGCGCTCGCGCGGCAGCGAGCTCATCACGGTGGTGGTGGCGGGCGGCATCACCAGGGCCATCGCCACCCCCTGCAAGGCGGCGATCGTGCCGTACACCCACATCGCCGAGTGCACGTCGATGAGCTGGTAGAGCGCCAGGGCCACCGCGATCAGCACCAGGCCGCTGAAGGAGACGGCGCGGGCACCGAAGCGCCCGACGACGCCGGCGGACAGCGGCGAGAAGATCAGCTGCGCGGCGGCGAACGGCAGCACCCACAGGCCGGCCTGCAGCGGGCTGTACCCGCGCACCGACTGGAGGTAGAAGGTCAGGAAGAACAGGCTGCCCATCATCGCGAAGAAGGACAGCGCGACCGAGATGACGGCCGCGGAGAAGGGCCGGTTCTTGAACAGCCGCACGTCCAGCGCGGGATGGTCGGTGTTGCGCTCCCAGACCACGAACAGCGTCAGCAGCGCCACACCGCTCACCAGCGGGCCCCAGACCGCGGGCGCGCCCCAGTCGCCGGTGTCGCCGCCGTGGATGACGCCGTACACGAAGACGACCAGTCCCGCCATGGAGAGCAGTACGCCGGCCGGGTCCAGCCGGCCCGGGTTCGGGTTGCGCGACTCGGGAACCACGAACGTCATCGCGATCAGGCCGATGATGACGATCGGCACGTTGATCAGGAAGACCGAGCCCCACCAGAAGCTGTCCAGCAGCGCGCCGCCGACCACCGGGCCGATGGCCACCGCCAGGCCGACCGATCCGGCCCACACGCCGATGGCCTTGCCCTGTTCGTTGCGGGGGAAGACGTTGGCGATGACGGCGAGGGTGCTGGGCATGATGGCGGCGCCGGCGAAGCCCATCGCGGCCCGCGCGGCGATCAGCTCACCGGGGCTGCCGGCATACGCGCACAGCAGCGAGGTGAGGCCGAACAGCGTCATGCCGACCATCAGGATCCGCTTGCGCCCGAGCCGGTCGGCCAGGATGCCCCAGGTGAACAGCAGGCCGGCGAAGATCAGGGTGTAGGAGTTGATCGACCATTCCAGGTCGGCCTGGCTGGCGCCGAGGCCGTTCGGTTTGGGCAGTGCGATGGTTTTGAGCGCGACGTTCAGCACGGTGTTGTCGAGCACGACCACCAGCAGCGAGAAGACCAGCACGCTGAGGATCAGCCAACGGCGCGGATGGCCGCCCTGAGCGTCCTGAGTTCCGGCGGCAAGGCGCGCCGCCGGGGAGTTCTGTGCCACGGGTTCCCCTCCAAGGTTCCCGGACGCCCCGTCAGAATCGGGGCGGTTCCGTTTCGTATCTCGTTTCCGGGCAGCCTACCGCCACCCTTTCCAATACGCAACCGTTCCGTATCTCTGCTGCTCGATCGTGGTTCCGGGCGCGCGCTGCGCGGGTCGCCTCGGGAAAGCGGGTTTGGTAGGGTCACGGCCACTGTGAGCGAGGTGAATCGGCGATCCGACATACCCCGGGGTGGTCCCAGGACTCAGGGGCCTGAGCCGCGCCACGCGTCCGGCTACCAGGGAATCGATCCAAGCCAGGCCGTGGAATTCCGCCGCCGACTGGATTATCAGGGCTCGGCGGAACTCATTCCGACCGCGGGACCTGACGCGGCGGCGGATCAGGGGCCTGCAATCAAGGCGGTGTGGGAGCCGCAGCCGCGCAACGCGCCCCCGCCCGGGCTGCGCGAGTCGCGCCGCCGCGAGCGCCACCCCTCGGCCGACGCGGCGCGGCGCCGGGCGGCCGCCTCACGCCGCAAGAAGCGCACCGTGCTGGTCGGCGTCGCGGCGGCGGCGCTGGTCATCTGCGCGATCGGTGTCATCGGCCTCGACGCGGGTGGCGGCAGCCTCGCCAAGGGCACGGCGACCACGATCCCCCCGGTCGCCACGCCCACCGGGCCGGACAGCGCCGGCGCGGAGGACACGGCCGGCGGCGGCGGGAACCCGTCCGGCGCCAGCCCCTCGCCCTCCCGGTCGCCGAAGCCGTCCCCCTCCGCCCACGCGAGCCGCTCGAAGGCGCCGAGCGCCTCGGCCAGCCCGAAGGCGACTCGGTCCGCCGGCAGCAGTGCGAGCCCGAGCGCGTCGCCGAAACAGACCCACTGCTTCCTGATCTTCTGTGGCTGACACCTGCCCGCGCGATCCCGGCGCCGCACGCGTCCGGTGCATGGGTAATCCGGGCCGGTGCACTGCGACGGTCACGGCGGACCTGCCGGGCGCGGACGACCGCCGGGCGGCCGGCTTCACGGCCGCCCGGCGGATCAGCTCAGCCGGCTCGCCAGAGCCGCGGCCGCGGCCGCCGGGTCCGGCGCCTCGGTGAGCGCGCGCACCACCACGACGCGGCGGGCTCCGGCCCGCACGACCCGGTCGATCGTGTCCGAGCCGACTCCTCCGATGGCGAACCAGGGCAGCGCCGCGGGATCGTCCGGTGGCGCAGCCTTCGCCGCGTAACGCACCAGGTCGAGACCCGGCGCCGGGCGACCGGGCTTGGTCGGGGTCGGCCAGCACGGGCCGACACAGAAATAGCCGGTCAGCGGGTCTGCCACGGCGGCGTCTACCTGCCGCTCGTCATGGGTGGAGCGACCGAGCACCACCCCCGGGCCGAGCATGCGGCGGGCGAAAGGGGGAGGCAGGTCGTCCTGACCGAGGTGCAGCATCGCCGCTCCCGCCGCGAGCGCGACATCGGCCCGGTCGTTGACCGCGAGCAGCTTGCCGTGCCGCGCGCAGGCGTCCGCGAACTGCTCCAGCAGGTCCAGTTCCCGCCGCGCTTCCAGACCCTTCTCCCGCAGCTGGACGATGTCGACGCCGTTGGCGAGCACCGCGTCCAGGAACTCGGCCAGATCGCCGCGCTCCTGTCTGCCGTCGGTGCACAGATAGAGCCGGGCGCCGCGGATCCCGGGCCGCGGCGCCGCCTGCTCGGGAAGATCCACCTCAGAGGGCATCTCGACTCAGCTCAGAATCCGAGCGCGTGCGCGCGGCGGCGCACCTCGGTACCCCGGTTGTCGGCCAGCGCCTGCACCGGCGTGCCGGGCAGCGACTCGTCCGGGGTGAACAGCCAGCGCACCGACTCCTCCACGGAGAAGTGGTTGTCGGCGAGCAAAGTCAGCGTGCCGGGCAGCCCCTTGAGGATCTGTCCGCCGTCCAGGAACGCGGCGGGCACCGACAGGGCCTTCGAGTCGCCCCGGCGCACGGCCACGATCTGGTGCTCTTTGAGCAGCTGGCGGGTGCGGGTGATCGGCAGGGCGAGGCGCTCGGCCACCTCGGGAAGAGTCAGCCAGACGGGTACGAGCTCTTCGAGCTCGGCGAAGATGGATGTCACGCCCCCCAGATTGCCATGGCCTTCCGACAGCGCCCAACGCCATGGCACCGCCCGAGGTGGGCCCCGCCGGGCCGAGTCGGCGAAAGTTGCCGCCCTGGGTTTACCCCACCCTCAGCAAAAGGCCCTAGTGTGTGCGCCTATGGAGAACACCACGACCCAATCCGGCGAGGAAAGCGAGACGGAGATCGTCTCGGCCGCCGCGCCCGAGTCCGAACTCGCCGAGTCCGAGCTCGTCGAGTCGAACGAGCCCGAAGAACTCGCCGATTTCGACGTCGCGGACGAGGACGGCGAGGAGAACACCGGCTCCGGCTTCGTCTCCGGTGCCTTCGGCCTGACCTCGCTGGCCCTCGCGCTGGCCTCGCTGTCCGGAGGCTGGCTCGGCACCGTGTACGGCGCCCGCGAGGAATACCTCGTCGAACTCAAGGCCACCTCGCAGAACACCCAGACCTCGCTCAACGCGTTCCACAGCAGCTGGCACGCCCAGGCCGCGCTCGGCGGGATCTTCGCGCTGGCCTCGCTGCTGATCGGCGCCGGCGTGCTGGCCTCCCCGGCGCTGCTGCTGAGCGGCAAGACCCCGGCGTGGGCCCGCGCGACCGCCCTCGGCGGCGTGATCCTCGCGCTGATCGGCCTGCTGCTGGCGATCCTGACCTGGTTCAACGTCATCGCTCCCGGTCTGACCGCACCGCCCGCCGCAGCCGGCTGAGTCCGCGCTCATGTGTACGTCCGACGGCGCCGCCTGCGCGTAACTCAGAGTGATACCCACATACCGCTGAGTAAGCGTGGCGGCGCCGGTTACACTTGCCGGAACGAACAGCACGGGAGCCCGCCGCGGCGGGCTGAGAGGGGGGCACGCGGCCCCCGACCGTTTGAACCTGGCCCTGCGGCTTAAGCGGCGGGGCGGAGGGAGCGCAACGATGGAAGCGCCGGAAACCACCATCCCGCACGCGCGGCCGGCTCCGGCCCGACCCGACGCGATCGTCGTCGGGGGCGGCCTCATCGGCCTCGCGGTCGCCTGGCGCGCCGCACAACGCGGCCTGCACGTCGCGCTGGTCGACCCGGAACCGGGCTCCGGCGCCTCGCACGCCGCCGCCGGGATGCTCGCCCCGGCCACCGAGGCGCACTACGGCGAGGAAAGGCTGCTGCGGCTCAACCTCGCCTCCGCGCGCCGCTATCCGGACTTCGTAGCCGAACTGGAAGGCGTGTCCGGCACTCCCGCCGGCTACACCGCGCGCGGCACGCTCGCCGTCGCGTTCGACTCGGGCGACCGGGCCGTGCTGGCCGACCTGGCGGCCTTCCACCAGCGCCTGGGTCTGGACTCGGAACCGCTCAGCGGGCGCGAATGCCGCTCCCTCGAACCGCTGCTCTCCCCCGACGTCCAGTCCGGTCTGCACGTGCGCGGCGATCACCAGATCGACAACCGGATGCTGGTGGCCGCGCTGCTCACCGCACTCACCCGCGAACACGTCACGGTGCATCGCGAGCGCGTCGCCGAACTGCTGGTCGAGCACGACGTGGCGATCGGCGTACGGCTTGCCGACGGCCGGACGCTGCACGCCGACCGGGTGGTTCTGGCCGCCGGCTGCCAGTCGACCTCGATTCCCGGGCTTCCGCCCGGCGCGCTGCCGCCCATCCGACCGGTCAAAGGGCAGATATTGCGCCTGTCCGTCCCGGCGAGCGCCGTACCGTTCCTGGGTCGCGCGGTACGCGGCGTCGTGCGCGGCCGCCAGGTCTACCTGGTGCCCAGGGAGCACGGGGAACTGGTCGTCGGCGCGACGGTCGAGGAGCAGGGTTTCGACACTCAGGTCACGGCGGGCGGCGTCTACGAGCTGCTGCGCGCCGCGCACGGGCTGGTGCCTGATATCGGCGAGTTGCCGCTGACCGAAGTGCGCGCGGGCCTGAGGCCCGGTTCACCGGACAACGCGCCGCTGCTCGGCCCCACCGCCCTGCCGGGCCTGGTCGCCGCCACGGGGCATTTCCGCAACGGTGTGCTGCTGACCCCGATCACGGCAGACGCCATAGCCGAATGCCTGGTCAGCGGGCAAATGCCCGAAGACGCACAGGGCTTCGAACCGCAGCGCTTCGGCAACGAGCCGCGCCGCTTCTCGAAGAAGGCCGCGCTTGCATGACCGCGACGCGCGTGCAAGTCGTCGTCAACGGACAGCCTGAATCCTTTCCCGCCGACACCACCCTCGGCGCGTTGATCAGCCGACTGCGCCCATCCCGCACAGGCATCGCGGTGGCGGTCGGCGATGACGTCGTACCGCGCGCGGAGTGGGACGACAGGCCGCTTCGGCACGGCGACCAGATAGAAATCCTCACCGCCGTCCAGGGCGGCTGAGGTCGGACAGGGGGAACGGTGCCAGACACGTTCGAACTCGGCGGAAAGAGCTTCACCTCCCGGCTGATCATGGGCACCGGGGGCGCGCCGAGCCTCAGCGCGCTTGAGGACGCCCTGCTCGCCTCGGGCACGCAGCTGACGACGGTGGCGCTGCGGCGGGTCACTCCGGGCACCGCCGGATCGATCCTCGATCTGCTCAACACTCTCAAGATCGCGGTCCTGCCGAACACGGCCGGCTGCCACACCGCACGCGAGGCGGTGCGTACCGCACGCCTGGCCAGGGACGCGCTGCTGACCGACTGGGTCAAGCTCGAAGTCGTCGCCGACGAGGACACCCTGCTGCCTGATCCGGTCGAACTCCTCGACGCCGCGCAGACGCTGGTCGCGGACGGCTTCACCGTGCTTCCCTACACCAACGACGACCCGGTGCTGGCCCGCCGCCTCGAACAGGCCGGCTGCGCCGCGGTGATGCCGCTGGGCGCACCGATCGGCTCCGGACTGGGCATCCGCAACCCGCACAACCTTGAGCTGATCGTGCGCGGCGCGGGCGTGCCCGTGATCCTCGACGCGGGCATCGGCACCGCCTCCGACGCCGCGCTCGCGATGGAACTGGGCTGCTCCGCGGTGCTGCTGGCATCGGCGGTCACCCGCGCACAGGAGCCGGCGCGGATGGCCGCGGCGATGCGGCACGCGGTGACCGCCGGGCGCCTCGCTCACCTGGCCGGGCGCATACCGCAGCGTTTCCACGCCCGTGCCTCATCGCCCGGTCTCGCCGAATCACCGGCCTTCTGAGCGGGATCCGCACCAGCGCGTTCGAACACTGCCGTTCCAGCTTCGCCACATTCGCGTATCAGCGGGCGCCGCTGTCGTGACCAACGCCTACACTCGATTTTCGTGGAGGCTCCCTCGCGGCACGAACCCGTGCTGGACGGCGCGCTGATCGGGCGGACGCTCGACGGCCGGTACGCCGTCCAGTCGCGTCTCGCCCAAGGAGGCATGGCCACGGTGTACCGGGCCTGGGACAACAGGCTGGACCGGCTGGTCGCGCTCAAGGTCATCGACCCGGAACTGGCGCGGCACCCCGAGTACGTGGCCCGCTTCATACGCGAGGCGAAATCGGCGGCCCGGCTCAGCCACCCGAACATCGTCGCCGTGTACGACCAGTCCGGGCAGCCGCCGCTGGCCTATCTGGCGATGGAATACGTGCCCGGCGAGACCCTGCGCGAGTTGCTGGGCCGCCGCGGCCGGCTCAGTCCGCGCGAGGCGCTGGAGGTGCTGGACGCGATGCTCGCCGGCCTGGCCGCCGCGCACCGCGCCGGGATCGTGCACCGGGACGTCAAACCGGAAAACGTGCTGCTCAACGCCGCGACACTGAACAGTCGTCAGGGCTCTTACGCATCCGCGGTCAAGGTCACCGACTTCGGATTGGCGCGCAGCGTGAGCACCGAGGGCGGCACGCCCGGCGCGACTCTGGGCTCTTCGCTGGGCGCCACACTGCCCGGCGGCGGCCTGATCGGCACGGTCTCCTATCTCGCCCCCGAACTGGTCGCGCACGGCACCTGCGACGCGCGTTCCGACGTGTACTCGGCCGGGATCGTGCTCTTCGAGCTGCTCTGCGGCCGCAAGCCGTTCACGGGCGGCACCCCGGTGGAGATCGCGCGCCGGCACGTCACCGAGCGCGTTCCGCCGCCTTCGCTGCTGGTGCCCGGCCTCGACCCGGCGCTCGACGCGCTGGTCGCCTCGGCCACCGCCCGCGACCCGGGCGCCCGGCCCGTCGACGCGGCGGCCTACCGCGAGCAGGTGCGCGCCGTGTACGCGAACCTGCCGGACTCGGCGCTGAACCTGGGCGGATACGCCACCGTGGAGACCACGCGGCCGCTGCCGCCGGAGCCGACGCGCCGGGCCGAGCCGACCCAGCACTATGTCGCACCCCGGACCTCTGCGCGGCAGAGCCGGGTCGTCGATCAGGCGCCGCGCCGCCGCTCGCTCAAGGGCCTGATCATCTTCCTGGTGGTGCTGTTCCTGGCCGCCGCCGCCGGGATAGGCGCCTGGCTCTACGGCCGGGTGGTCTTCGAGAACACCCCGAACCTGGTCGGCCTCACCCGATCGCAGGCCACGACGACGCTGGCCGGTGACGGGCTGAAGGCGAGGATAGTCGAGGGCTACAGCGACACCGTCGGGGTCGGCGAGGTCGCCTCGGTCTCCCCCAGCCCGGGCACCCCGGTCAAGCAGGGGTCTGTGATCACGCTGACCGTCTCGAAGGGCCGGCGGGCCACCGTGCCGGACGTGACCGGACGGACCCAGGACGACGCTACCGCGGCGCTCCAGGGCAGCGGCTTCACCGTCGCGATCGCCACCGCCCAGGTCTCCTCGGACACGGTGCCGAAGGGCTCGGTGGTCTCGTACACCCCGAGGGGCGCCGTCGCGCCCGGCAGCACGGTCACGCTGACCCTCTCCAGCGGCGCGCGGCAGGTCGTCGTGCGCGACGTGACCGACATGACGGTGGAGGACGCGACCGCGGCGCTCCAGGCCCAGGGCTTCACCGTGCACACCACGCGGCTGCTCCCGTTCGTCGACAACGTGGGGCGGCAGTCGCCGAGCGGCGGTTCGAGCGTCGACTACGGTTCCACGATCACGCTGTACATCTACTAGATGGCGAAAGACGCACTGCGCGCGCCGCGGCGCGCAACGGTCACCGCCACGGCCGGGCTGCTCGGTGTCACGCTGGTCTGGGGCGTGTCCTTCGTGATGACCAAGGACGCGCTCGGCGACATGCCCGTCGCCGATCTGATGTTCGAGCGTTTCGCGCTGGCCACGGCCGTGCTGCTGGCGCTGCGTCCCCGGGCGCTGCGCGGACTCGGCGGCGCCGGCTGGCGGCACGGTGTGCTGATCGGCCTGATCCTCGCCTTCAGCTGCCTTACCCAGACCTACGGGCTGCGCACCACCCCCGCGTCGGTGTCCGCGTTCATCACCGGGCTGTTCGTGGTCTTCACCCCGGTTCTGGGCGCGCTCGTGCTGCGCACCCGGATCGCGGTGACCGCGTGGGCCGGCGCCGGGCTCGCCACGGCCGGCCTCGGGCTGCTGACACTGGAGACCTCGGGCGGCAGCCTGATCGGTACCGGGGAGCTGTTGACGCTCGCGTGCGCGGCCGGCTGGGCCGCGCACATCACCGCCGTCGGCGCATGGGCCGACCGGCATGATCCGTACGCGCTGGCCGTCGTGCAGCTCGCCGCCACGGCCGCGGTCTGCCTCATCGTCGCGGTGCCCGGCGCGGTCGGCCGCGGCGCAATAGTGCTGCCGTTCCGCGGCGCGGATTGGGTGACGCTGGGCTACACCGCGCTGCTGTGCACGGCCGCCGCGTTCTTCATGCAGACATATGCGCAGCGGCGCATCTCCGCCACCCGCACCGCGGTGGTGATGACCATGGAGCCGGTTTTCGGCGCGCTGGCTGCACGGGTTTCCGGGGAGCATCTGCCGCTGCGCGGTTACTTCGGCGCGGCGCTCGTACTGGCCGCGATGTATCTGGTCGAGCTTCGGCGCGCCCCTGGCGGTTCACGGCATCCCGCCGCACCGCGGGCGGTGTCTGCTATCGTGCCCCGGGAATCAGTGTTCTTTCACTCACCTCCCGTCGATGCCGGGTCGGCGACCGTCGGCCCGGTCGGACTGCGAGCGGTTGCCACCACCCATGGAACAGATGCGCTCGATGGCTCCACCACGGAACTCGGAACTGCCCTGGGACCGGTTCGACCCCTTCGGGTACCTTGAGTCCAACTACCGCGGCATGCGCGCTGACGATGCGGAGATCCTGCGCCGCACGCACGCCTGGTTCGCCGAGCAGACCGGCGGCGCGGCCGGGCACGGCCTGGACGTCGGTTGCGGTCCGAACCTCTACCCCGGCCTGGCGATGCTGCCGGTGTGCCGCACGGTGACTCTGATCGACTACTCGCACCGCAACATCGCCTGGCTGCGCTCACACTTGGAGCACTGCGGCGAGATCTGGCGGCCGTACTGGGATCTGGTCTCCCCCGGCGGGCGGAACGGAGCCTTCGAACAAGCCCGCCGCTGGCTCGCCGAACGCGGCCGGATCGAGCACGGCAGCGTGTTCGACCTGCCGTCGGCGGCCTGGGACCTGGGCACCATGTTCTTCGTCGCCGAGTCGATCACCGGCGACCACACGGAGTTCACGGTCGCGGTCACCCGCTTCCTCAGTGCGCTGCGCCCGGCGGCGCCGTTCGCGGCCGCCTTCATGGAGTACTCCGCCGGCTACGACATCGCCGGCGTCGAATTCCCCGCGGTGAGCATAGGCGAGCGGGAACTGCTCGGCTGCCTGGCGCCGCATTGCGCCGAGGTGCGGATCCACCGGGTGGGGATCGGGGCGCAACCGCTGCGCGCCGGATACTGCGGCATGCTTCTGGCGCTGGGAACAACGCGCGCGACGGCGATGTGACGGACCGTTCGCTGCCGTACGATGAGTCAGGGCGCTTCGAGCCGGTAGACTCCGGCCCTGCGACACCGCTGGCCTGCCCGCTTCGCCGATCCGCGCGCTCGAAGGCTTGAATTCGAGCTCTGGGATCGTGGGCGCGGCGCAAAGGGTCGCGGGGCGTAGCGGGCCGGGGCCGCCGCGCCCGCCGCCACTGCCACGCCGTCGATCCCGCCACGCCGTCGATCGGAGCGCCGATGAGAGCGAACGTCGAGAACATCGAACCGCGCCGACGCCTGCTGGACGTGTGGAAGGCCCTGGGCGACTTCGCGATGACGGACCGCAAGTGGCGATGGCAGGGGCGGCAGGAGCCCAACTCGATCGCGGACGCCGAGCAATTGCTGTGCCTGCTGCAGCCGGCCACCGCGCTGTCGGCGCTGCGGCTGGCCGACCCGGACGAGACCTCCCAGGACGCGAAATCCGCGCTGCACCGCTTCGGCAGCGAGTCGCTGATCCCTCGCTCGATCATCGAGATCCTGGAGGACTACCTCGACCGCTACACCATGCCGGACGGCGGCCCGCCCTCCTTCGCCGGCGGCAGCGCCTTCATCCCGTGGTTGCCCGGCGACAAGCTCTCCGACGAGCAGCGCGACCTCGACCTGCTGGTCTCCTACACCACCTCGGTCACACTGTGCCTGTCCGCGCTGGAGTTCCTGCAGGACTATGAGCGCACCACCGCGCGCGGCAGCTGGCTCAAGCGCGCCGTCGAGCTGCGCGGCCGGGTGGACGAGCGGCTGACCGGCGCGCTGATCGGCCTGACCCGCAGCTTCACCACGAACCTGATCGAACCGGACTCCGCCGAGGGCCGTAACCTGATCCGGCTGCTCGATCAGGACGAGACCGGCGACACCCAGATGATCATGGAGGGGTTCAACCAGCGGATGAACGAGGTGCGCGGCCGGCTGAGCGAGGCGCGGCTCGGCGTGTCCATCGCCGCGGAGATCGACGACCCCGGCGTGCTCTTCGAGCTCGGCTGGACCTGGGGCGTCGCCAGGGACGCGCCCCTGGTCGAACTGGACGAGCCGGCCGCAGACACCTCCTCGCAGCGCCCCGGCGTCGCTCTCTCAGCGCCCTTCCTCTACTTCACCCTGATGGCGCTGGACACGATCGAGCAGCTGACCCGCGACCGCGTCAGAGTGCTGGGACTGCTGAACCCGTTGCAGGACCGCCTGGCCACCGCGCTCGGACTGCGCCGGGACCTGACCCAGATCTACTGGTCGCGTCTGGCCCGATTCGGCGAGGGCCGCTGGCCGCTGGAGGACCTGCCCTGGCGCACGGTGGACGACACCGAGAACGACTACTACAGCCTCGCCGTCTCCGCGCTGCTGATCCAGGACCTGCGCCAGCGCACCGCGAGCGAGGCGGATCTGCAACGCGTCGAACCGCTGCTGGGGGAGCTGGCCAGCCGAGCCCGCATCACCCGGCGGGCGCTGCGCGACGACCCCGCGCTCGGCCTACACGACCCGGGCCTGAAGATCGAGTTGGAGGGTTCGGACGAACTCGGGCGGCCGATGGCCTATCAGCTCGCGGACTTCGCTCCGGTGCTGTTCAAGCGCACGACGCAACTGGCCGAGCTGACCATCGACCCGAAGACGCGGGACAAGCTGCTGGGCTTGGCCACCCAGCTGTGGAACCACCTCGCGTCCCGTCGGATCGACGGTGGCAAGGCCGACGGCCTGTGGGACGACCCGGGGCGCGCGTACGGGGGAATCAGCGTGCGATACGACGAGCCGCTGTGGTCCACCAACGCCCGGATCGTCGACGCGCTGATCTCGTCGGCCAACGCGCTGAACACCCGTCAGACGCACAACGAGATCCTCAGCGAGACCGCGGCGGCGATGGTCAGCGAGGCGGAGTTCCTGCTCAACCAGCAGCAGATGACCACGCCCGCGCTCAGCTCCTCGCCGATGCTGCGCGGCCTTGAGGAGATCCGCACCTCGCTGCAGCGTGCCAGGACTCTGATCGAGTCGCAACCGTCCACCGCGATCGCACTGTGCGTCAACGCGGTAGCGCAACTCGACAAGAACACCCAGGCGCGCCTCGATGCCCGCAGCGGCCGGCCGGGAGCCACGGACTGATGATCATCTTCTCCGTCTCGCACAAGGGCGGCACCGGCCGTTCCGTCACCAGCACGAACCTGGCCTACCGTGCCGCGCTGCGCGGGTACAACACCTGCTATCTCGATTTCGACTTCGGGTCGCCGACCATCGGCACGATCTTCGACGTGGAGAACACGATCGACGGGGTGATCGGCAACGGACTGCACGACTTTCTCGGCGGACGCTCGGCCGATGTGCAGCGCGTCAGCGTGTGGGCCGAGTCGAAGGTCAGCGGTTCGGGGCAGCCACCGGGTGCCGGCTCGCTGACACTGCTGCCGGGCAGCCGCGGAGGCGGCGAGTTCAGCGTGGACAAGGCCACCGTGGACCGGTGCACCGAACTGTTCGTCAAGCTCGACGAGGAGTTCGACCTGATCCTGGTCGACCTGAGCGCGGGTAGGTCCTTCGCCGTCGAACTGGCGCTGCAGTGCACGGCCCGGCCCGCGCTGCGGATGGTGCCGGCCCGCTGGCTGGTGTTCCACCGCTGGACCCGCCAGCATGTGCGCGCGGCCCACGACCTGGTCTACGGCGAGCGCGGCCTGCTCAACTCCGCGGTCTCCACCGGACACGACGACGCGGTGATGCGTACGCTGATCCGCTTTGTGCGCACGGCGTACATCGATCCGCACTCGCCGTCGACCGACCACCTGAGCCCAACCCAGCAGAACTGGCTGTTCGAGATGGACCGCGATCTGGAAGCGCTTTCCGCGCGGCTGAAGCTGGGCCGCTCGGTGCGCCTCGGCAGCGTGTCCCTGGACGCGGTGCTCCAATGGCGCGAGCAGCTGATCACCGACCGGGACGTGAAGACACTGGGCATCGCGCACGAGGAAACCGTGCGGGCTTACGAGGACTTGGCGCAGGCGGTCACCGACCCCGCCGTCTGGGAGTCGATCTGAGGGCGATGGATACCAGCTTCCGGGAGACCTCGACGCTGCGGCGGGTGCAGGACGTCGCCTACTCGCACCTGTCCGTGGAACTCGACCACCTGTACATGGAGGACTTCCTCCTCGGCGAGCAGCATCTGCGCTCGCGCATAGAGCAGGTCGCTCCGTGGTTCGAGACGGCCGTGCGCACCTTCGAGGCGCGCCGGCCGAGCGGTCGGCCGCGCGTGAGCACGTGCTTCCTGGTCGACGATTATTTCAGCAATCTGATTCCGCCGGCCGAGTTGCTGCCGATGCTGCGGGAGGCCGCGGACAAGGGCGGCGTGCGGGTCGACTACGTGGCGCGCGAGTCCGCGTGCGCGCAGTACGAGGGCGTCGAGGTGGCCGCGATCGTCGCCGGCAGGCTGGTGTCGGTGCCGGTCGAGGGCACGGACGGCTCGCGTCCCCCGGTGGCCGAGTCCGGCTGGCTCTCGAACGGCCAGCGCTCGCCGTCCGGTCCGGCGGAGGCGCTGCGGATGCACGCCTGGCAGCCTCCGGTGGAGGCGGAGGCGCGGCAGCACTCGATCTTCGTGGACGTACAGCTGTGGTCTGAGAAAGACGGCGAGCGGTTGTGGTCCTGTCCGATGCTCGCCGCGGTCTGGCAGCTCTCCCGGCTGGGTCTGCTGCGCGACCACGGCCGCACCATCATCCAGCCGCGGCCGTTGCCCGAGGATCTGCCGGCCGAGTGGTCGGCGATGCCGGCGGTGATCCAGCTGAACCGGAGCGCGGCGCCGTTCCACGGCTACTGCACGCTGTCGCTGCTGGACAGCCGCTTCCTTGGCATCGAGCACGCGGTGCGGGTGATCCTGGACCAGGTCACCCAGGACGCCGAGGTGATGACCAGGGTCGTGCAGCGGGCGCTCCAGGAGGGCATGCGCGTCGCGCAGGACGTGACCGGCCGGATCGCGTATACGTTCATGACGGATTTCTGATCGTGCGCGCCCAGGAGACCCCGGCCTACTCGCCGACGGACCCGGCGCGCGACACCGCTGCCACCGCGAGCGTCGCGGTCGGCGAGATCCGCACCGGTCTGCTGCGCCACGGCGCGAGCCTGACTACGGACGCGACCGAGCGGCTGCTCGATCTGCTGCCCGGGGAGCCGGTGCTGCAGTCGCGGCGGCCGATCGACCACGCGCTGTCCCCGGACGTGGCGAACGGCGTGGACTGCAATGTGCTGACGTCCAACGGAGCGCGGGTGCACACGGTCGGCACGGTGCTCACCCACGCGGCGATCACCGGCGGGCGGGTACTGCAGACCTCGACGTACGCGCGGATCGATCCGGCGGGCTCGCGGCACCGACGCTCGTGGGCCCACTACACCGCGCGACCGGGTCGGCTGGAGACGCTGGGCCGGGCCGACGCCGACGAGTTGGCCGCCGGTTTCGCCGCGCTGACCGGCGCTGTGGCGCCCGGCTGCCTGGACGTGGGCGCGGTGTGTGAGCGGCTGGCCCGGCGGCTACAGTCCTCGCCGCTGCTGGACGGGTGTCCACCGATCAAGTCCCAGTGGACGCGCACCCGCTGGACCGCGCTGTTCGTGTCGAAGCACGACGAGCGCGCTGTGCCGCGCGCGGACTTCGTACTGTACGACGAGAACGTACGCACAATCAGCCTCCTTATTCCCTATGCCCTGCGTGAGTCCTACCGGCTCGGCGCGGTCCTGGAGCTGTGCCGCGATCTGGCGTTACACGACTGGGTGCTGACCACGCTCTCTCAGCGCATCAAGCGGATCTCGTCCGTCTCCGGCGACAGGACGCGCGCGGTGGGCGAGCTGTACCCCACCATCAGCCACCTGCTTCACTTGTGGATGCCGGGCGCCCGGGTGGAGCCGCAGCTGGCCCGGGTCTGGGACGGGTTCGAACGGCAGCCGGGTTTCACGCGGCAGTGGAACACCTCGGTCGGCTGGATCCGCGACCAGCTCTCGTTGCACACCCTGCAGTTGCTCGGCGGCCTGGAGAGCAACCGTACGGCCGGATAAGCCGACAGCGGCGATATGGCAGTTGCGGGATGGCGGCGATTGGATAGTTGTCATGGACATCGCGCGAGAGGCGAGGATGCCGAGCAGATCCTACCGAGGGTAGTCGTACGCGTACGAAGAGTACTGATCCGGCGCGGACTGCTGCGGCGCGCCTACCTTCGTTCCTTTTCGGTAGCCGCCGAACAGCAGACCCAGCAGGATGATGACCAGGATCAGCCAGAAGATCGGCCAGAAACAGCCGAGCGGCCGCGGTGCGGCGCCGTCCGCCATACCCCGGCGGCGCCTTCTCCACGGCGGGCGCGGATAGACCACCTCTCGGCCTCCTCGGTTCAACGACAGCTCAACGTTTAGCAACGATGCAGTCAGCTAACACAGTACCTTGGCCGGGCTACTCGCAAACCGAACCGGAAGGCGATCACGATGAGCAAGTGGCGCAGGCGGATAAGCGGCACGGCGGCGGCCTTGGCCGCGTTGTTCGTGCTCTACCTCATAGGTTCGGCCGCGCATCTGTTCCCCCAGCTGCGCAATCCCTTCGGTGAGACCACGACCGAGCGCAGCCAGCCGGTGGTGCTCAAGTCGATCGTGGAGCTGTCCAAGTACGAGGCGGCGAGCGGCAACTTCCAGGTGGTGGTGGATGTCAGCTCCTCGGGGATCCTGCCCAGCTTCCTGGAGGGCAGCGACACCATGTTCATCGGCATCGGCTCGGAGAACGCGTACGTGGACTTCTCCCACCTGAAGGGTGACGCGGTCAAGGTCTCCGCGGACCGGCTCACCGCGACGCTCACGCTCCCGCACGCCCAACTCGACCCGGCCGTGCTGGACGTGAAGCAGTCCTACGTCTTCGCGCAGCAGCAGGGTCTGTTCACGCGGCTCAACTCGTTCCTGAGCGGGAACCCGAACAGCCAGCAGGCGGTCTACGAACTGGCCCAGAAGCAGATCGAGAAGGCTGCGGCCTCCAGTGCCGTGCGCGCGGACGCCGAGCGCAACACCCGCGCCATGCTTGTCAGCCTGCTGCAGTCGCTCGGGTTCAAGACCGTGACCGTCACGTTCGCCTGACCACGCAGCGGTGCGCGGCCGGGTCAGTCCTCCTGGTACGAATAGCGCTGCTCCTGCCACGGGTCGCCCACGTTGTGGTAGCCGCGCTCCTCCCAGAACCCGCGCCGGTCCGCGACCAGATACTCGATGGCGCGGACCCATTTCGGGCCTTTCCACGCATACAGGTGCGGAACGATGAGCCGTAGCGGGAACCCGTGCTCCGGCGACAACTGCTCGCCGTTGCGGTGCGTCGCCAGGATGGTGGTCTCACGCAGCAGGTCGTCGAGGCGCAGGTTCGCGGAGTAGCCGTACTCGGCCCACACCATCGCGTGCGTCGCCGCTGCGGCCGGCGGGGCGATTTCGATCAGGGATCTGGCGAGCACGCCGGACCAGGTGTTGTCCAGCAGCGTGAACTTGGTGACGCAGTGCAGGTCCGCCTCGACCCGGTCGGTCGGCAGGTCGTGGAAGGCGGCGTAATCCCAGGTCCGCTTCCCGCCGTCGGCGGTCGCGCCGTACACCTGGAAGTCCCAGCGGTCGGGCTTGAACCGCGGTACCGGACCGTAGTGCAGCACCGGCCAGCTGGCCTGTACGCGCTGCCCCGGAGGAATCCGCACCGAGTCGTCCGCGGAACCCTCGCCGCGTGGTTGCCGCGCGTCGATGCCACTCAGCCCCATGACGTCTATCGTCCCAGATCCAAAAGGATGCTCTGTACCGCGTCCGACCCCGTATAACGCGTCATCTGGTGTTATTACCCTCCGTACCTGTAGTGCTTACGCAGCGCCTGACGCGCGGTCATCCTTCAGCAGACTCCTCGCGTCCACCCTCCACGAAGGATGCGATTACAGGCGGACCTGTTCGGCTCGCAGTGGCGCTCCATCTTCTGGGTGAATGTGCCGCTGGGCTCACGGACCGTGCTGTGCGCGTGGCGCGTCGTGCCGCGCGGCAAGCCGCACGGGACGGACGCGCCGGCGCTCGACGTGCCGGGGATGCTGCTGTCCGGTGGATTGCGTTCCACCGCGGGTGGGAGCTCGCTCAGTCGCCGGCTTCCGAGGCGGGGACGAACTCGGCGGCGGCCATGGTGCCCTTTTTGTGGAAACGCAGCGCCTCCCACAGCGGCCCGGGGATCATGTGGATGCCGTAGTGCGCGCGGTGGTGGGCGACGCACAGTACCTCGAGGTTGCCCGGGGACTCGGCCCATTCCTGGAAGTCCTCGTCGTTCTCGAAGTGCAGCCCGAGCGCCTGCTCGACCTTCTTCGGGTCCACCTGGTTGATCTGGGAGAACTCGATGTAGCTGTGGTGCAACTCGGGCACCCCGTCGCACAGGTCGTCGTTGATCATGCAGCGCCACAGCCCCTGCCGCTTGAGCCGGGCCTTGGCCTGCTCGAACAGGTGGTAGTGCGGGTCGTCCTCGCGCGGCGCGTGGTCCGGGATGTGCGAGAGCACGTGCAGCGTCATCGCCTGGTCGTGCGCCGCGGTCGCCGCGGCCGCCGAGGAGGCGGCGTGCGTGTGGTTCGGAGCCTCGGGAGTGTGCGTGTGCGGCGCCGCTTGGTGCGGCACGCTCGCGCGGGACGCGGCGGTGGTCTTCTTCGCAGCGGGCGCCTTCTTGGCGGCGGGCCTGGCCGCAGCCTTCTCCGCGCTCGCCTTCTCAGCGGTCTTCTTCGCGGGGGCGTGTTCGCGGGACGCGGCCTCGGCGTGCGACCGGTTGTGTTCCTCCGCGTACTTCTCCGCGGCCGCGCGCCGCGCCGCTTCCTGCTTCTCTTTCTCGTCGTCATTGAAGAGCTTGTCGAAAAGCCCCATGAGACCATCCCCCTGACAAACCACTGGCGAGCCGGACTGTTGCAAGGGGACGGTATCCGTATAGCAGGGCTCTATCAACAGCCGCGAATCGCGGCCAATCCGGACGGTCTGGGACCATCCGGGCTGGTGGGCTCGGCGATTGACACGCGGTCACGCGACGTGCGCGAGCACCTGCGCCGCCGCCACGCAATCCTTCTCGGTGACGTCGAGATGCGTCACCAAACGCAGCAACGCGGGCCCGAAGGCCGAAATCCGCACATTCCGCCGCGCGGCGCGCGCGGCCAGCGCGGGGGCGTCCGGGACGTCGACGAGCACGATGTTGGTCTGCGGGTCGCGGACGGAAAGGCCCGCCTCCCGCAGTGCCGCGGCGAGCAGCCGCGCGTTGGCGTGGTCCTCCGCGAGGCGGTCCACGTGATGATCGAGTGCGTAGATACCCGCCGCGGCCAGCATGCCCGCCTGCCGCCAGCCTCCGCCCAGCCGGTGCCGCATCAGCACGGCCTGGGCGCGCTGCTGCGGCTTGAGCAGCGCGACCGACCCGACCGGAGCTCCCAGTCCCTTGGACAGGCACACCGACATCGTGTCGGCGACCGCTCCGTACTCGCGCAGCGGCGTGCCGGTCGCCACGTGCGCGTTCCAGATGCGCGCACCGTCGATGTGCACTGAGACGCCGCGCTCGTCCGCGATCGCCCGGATCGCCCGCAGACGCTCGATGGTGTAGACGCTGCCGCCGCCGCGGTTGTGCGTGTTCTCCAGTTCGACCGCGCCGGTGCCGAGGGTGTGCGGCAGGTGCGGGCGGATCAGGCGGCTGACGTCCTCGGGCGTGAGCAGCCCGTCGGGAGTCAGGGCCGTGCGGGTCTGGATGCCGCCGTGCCAGGCCAGGCCCGCGTCCTCGTGGGCGAGGATGTGCGCGTCGGCGTCGGCGACCAGCTCGCTCCCGGCGGGCAGCTGCATCCGCAGCGCGATGTGGTTGGCCATCACGCCGGTGGGCACGAACAGCGCGGCCTCGAAGCCGAACAGGTCGGCCACCTTGGCTTCGAGGGCCGCGACGGTCGGGTCCTCGCCGTAGACGTCGTCGCCGACCTCGGCCTGGGCGATCGCGGCGCGCATCGCCAAGGTCGGCTTGGTGACGGTGTCGCTGCGCAGGTCGATCGGGTCCCAGCGCTCGTCGTCGATCGTCACACCGCGCTCCGGTACATCTCCGCCACCAGGAACGCCAGGTCGAGCGCCTGGGAGCGGTTCAGCCGCGGGTCGCAGGCCGACTCGTAGCGGGTGGCCAGGTCGCCGAACGCGATCTCGTGGCCACCGCCGACGCACTCGGTCACGTCGTCCCCGGTCAGTTCCATGTGGATGCCGCCGGGGTGCGTGCCGAGCGCCCTGTGCACCTCGAAGAAGCCCTTGACCTCGTCGAGCACGTCGTCGAAGCGGCGGGTCTTGTGCCCGCTGGGCGCCTCGAAGGTGTTGCCGTGCATCGGGTCGCAGATCCAGGCGACCTGGTGCCCCTCCGCGGTGACCTTCTCCACCAGCGCGGGCAGCTTGTCGCGGATGACCCCGGCGCCCATCCGGATGATGAAGGTGAGCCGGCCGGGTTCGCGCTGCGGGCTGAGCCGGTTGAGGTAGGCGAGGGCGTCGTCGGGCGTGGTGCTCGGCCCGAGCTTGATGCCGATCGGGTTGCTGATCTTGGAGAAGTACTCCAGGTGCGCGCCGTCGAGATCGCGGGTGCGCTCGCCGATCCACACGAAGTGCGCGGAGGTGTTGTACAGACTGCCGGTGCGCGAGTCCGTGCGCGTGAGCGCGGCCTCGTATTCGAGCAGCAGGCCCTCGTGCGAGGAGAAGAACTCGACGGTGCGCGTCTCCTCCGGGTCGACCCCGCAGGCGCGCATGAAGTCCAGCGCGCGCTGGATCTCGGACGCGAGCATCTCGTACCGCTTGCCCGAGGGCGAGGAGGCCACGAAGTCGCGGTTCCAGGCGTGCACCTGGTGCAGATCCGCGTAGCCGCCGGTGGTGAACGCGCGCACCAGGTTGAGCGTCGCGGAGGAGGAGTGGTACATGCGCACCATCCGCCACGGGTCCGGCACGCGGGACTCGGCGGTGAACTCGAAGCCGTTGACCGAGTCGCCGCGGTAGGCCGGCAGCGTGATCCCGTCGCGGGTCTCAGTGTCCTTCGAACGCGGCTTGCCGTACTGGCCGGCGATGCGGCCGATCTTGACCACCGGGACCGAGCCGGCGTAGGTGAGCACCGCGGCCATCTGAAGCAGCGTCTTGAGCTTGTTGCGGATGGCGTCGGCGGTCACGCCTTCGAAGGTCTCGGCGCAGTCGCCGCCCTGCAGGACGAACGCCTCGCCCCGGGCGACCTGCGCGAGGCGGTCCTTGAGCAGGTCGCACTCGCCGGCGAAGACGAGGGGCGGATACGAACGCAGTTCGGCGACGGCGGTCTGCAGCGCCGCCGGGTCCGGCCACTGGGGTTGCTGCTTCGCGGGTCGGGCGCGCCAGGTTTCCGCGGCGGCGTTCTCGGTGCGGTTCGTATCCACCCCTCAAGGCTACGGGACGGCCGCGCGGGCGGTATTCCCCATTCCGGTCAGCGAGACATCCCGCCGCCCAGAACCCGGTCGATCACCGCCAGTTCATCCGTCGTGAGGGCGGGGCCGGCAAGCGCGGCGACGTTGCCCTCCAGTTGCGCGACCGACGAGGCGCCGATGATCGCGGACGTCATCCGGGTGTCCCGCAGCACCCAGGTCAGCGCGAGCTGGGCCAGGCTCTGGCCCCGGCCGGCGGCCAGCTCGCTGAGCTGCTTGACCTGGCTCATCACCGCGTCGGTGAGGGCATCGGGGCGCAGGAAGTGCCCGACGGAGGCGCGCGAGCCCTCGGGCACGCCGCCGAGGTAGCGGTCGGTCAGCACGCCCTGCGCGAGCGGGGAGAAGCAGATGCAGCCGGCACCGACGCCTTCGAGCGTGTCGAGCAGGCCGTTCTCCACCGCGCCGCGGTTGAGCATCGAGTAGGGCGGCTGGTGGATCAGCAGCGGGGTGCCCAGATCGCGCAGGACGGCGGCGGCCCGGCGGGTGCGCTCCGGGTCGTAGTTGGAGATCCCGGCGTACAGGGCCTTGCCGGACCGCACCGCCCGGTCCAGCGCGCCCATGGTCTCTTCCAGCGGCGTCTCGGGGTCGGGGCGATGATGGTAGAAGATGTCGACGTAGTCCAGGCCGGTGCGCTTGAGCGACTGGTCGAGCGAGCCGAGCACGTACTTGCGGCCGCCGGAGTCGCCGTACGGGCCGGGCCACATGTCGTAGCCGGCCTTGGTGGAGATGACGAGTTCGTCCCGGTACGGGCGCAGGTCCTGCGCGAACAGGCGGCCGAAGTTCGCCTCGGCGCTGCCGTAGGGCGGGCCGTAGTTGTTGGCCAGGTCGAAGTGCGTGACGCCGAGGTCGAAGGCTCGGCGCAGCACTGCCCGCTGGGTTTCACGCGGCTTGGTGTCGCCGAAGTTGTGCCACAGGCCGAGCGAGATCGCGGGCAGCTTGAGGCCGCTGCGTCCGCTGCGCCGGTACTCCATCGCCTCGTAGCGGCCAGGCGCGGGGGCGAACGCGGGGATGCCGGTCGGATGGCTCTCGGATGTCATTGTCGGTCCCTCGGTCCCTCGGTCTCGGGTACAGCCGGGGATCTTACGAGGGCGTGGCACGCCGCGCTCGAGAAGTAGCGTCGGATCAGCGGTGCGGTGCGTCTCGCACCGGCATGTGGTCGGCGCCCCCGCGGGCCTCGGCGCCCGGCTCCCGGCCCCTCGGCCTTTCGGCCTTTCGGCGCACGGCTACGTCACGGCGACGTCCGTGGCCGACCGCACCTGCGCTACGCCTGCGGTCGTGATCCTGGTGGCCTCATCCCTGCTGCCGCGAGAGTCATCGGCTGCTACAGTTACCGCCATGTCTCGCGCAGCCCTTACACACTCGAACCAGTGGTGGTCCGCCGTATCGGCGGACATCTAGGGCTCGCGCACTTCACGACTCGCGAACCGGCCGCCGAACAGGCGGCCGGTTCGCTGTCTCTGGCGGGCGTCCCGGTCCGCCCGGTCGGCGGTCGGTCCTCACCGAAAGGCCGGAGGCCATGGACGAGACCGCCCCGCTGGATCTGACTCCCCCGTTCGCCCTGCTGCGCCGCGAAGGCCGGGAACGCGTGGAACTGCTGCGCGGCGAGCTGGTGAGCGTCGCGCGACTCGCGGACCTGCCCGCGGCGGCGCAGCTGGCGCTCGTGCCGTATCGGCAGCTGCGCGAGCGCGGCGACGCCTGCCACGACGACGGCGCGCCGCTGCTGACGCTGCTGGTCCGCGAACGCGTCGAGCTCGACGCCGACCAGCTGCCCGAGACCGCGGCCCCGCGGGTGCGCGACGGGGGATTCGACGTCTGCGACGACGACTACGCGCGCGCGGTCAAGGCGGTGCTGGAGGAGGAGATCGCCCGCGGCGAGGGGGCGAACTTCGTGCTGCGCCGCACCTTCGTCGGGTACTGCGACGATGTGACCGCGACCGCGTTGGGCGCGTTCCGCAGACTGCTGACGGACGAACGCGGCGCCTACTGGACCTTCCTGGTGCACACCGGAGAGCGCATCCTGGTCGCGGCCACCCCGGAGCGGCACGTGTCCGTGTACGACGGCGTCGCGGTGATGAACCCGATCAGCGGGACGCTGCGCATGCCGCCGGCACAGGCCACCGCGGAGCAGGTGCTCGCCTTCCTCGCCGACCCGAAGGAACGCGACGAGCTGGCGATGGTCGTCGACGAGGAGCTCAAGATGCTCGCCGAGGTCGGCGGGCACGGCCGCGTCACCGGGCCGTTCCTCAAGGAGATGCGCAACCTGGCGCACACCGAGTACTACATCAGGGCACGGACGAGCATGGACGTACGGCGGGTGTTGCGCGAGACGATGTTCGCGCCGACCGCCACCGGCTCGCCCATCCGCAACGCGTTCCGGGTGATCCGACGCCACGAGACCGGCGGCCGCGGCTACTACGCCGGCGTCGCCGCGCTGATCGGCGCGGATGAGCGCGGGCAGCAGACCATGGACGCCTCGCTGCTGCTGCGCGTGGCTTATCTGGACCCCGCGGACGGCTCGGTGCGCATCCCCGTCGGCGCGACCCTCGTGCGCGGCTCGGATCCCTACGAGGAGGTGCGCGAGACACACGCCAAGGCGGCGGGCGTGCTGCGGGCGTTCGGCGTCGAAACGGGCGCGGCCGAGCCGGGCGAGGACGGAACGCAGGCCGACGGAGCGCGCCGGTGGGCCGACGACCCGCGGGTGACTGCGGCGCTCGCCGCACGCAACGAGACACTCGCCCCGTTCTGGCTGCGTGAGCACGGCCCCGAGGCGTTCGTCGCACCACATCTCAAGGGCCGCACGGTGCTGATCGTCGACAACGAGGACGCGTTCACCTCGATGCTGGCCGTGCAGTTGCGCGCGCTCGGGCTGACCGTCACGCGCACGCCGTCCGCCGCGGTGGACGGCACCGCCGGATATGAGGCACACGACGGGCTCGACGGCTTCGACCTCGTCGTGCTCGGCCCCGGCCCGGGCGACCCGCGCGACCTGGCCCTGCCGAAGGTGCGCACCGGCAGAGTGCTGCTTCAGCGCCTGTTCGCGCGGCGCCGGCCGGTGCTCGGGGTGTGCCTGGGGCACCAGCTGCTGTGCGCCGCGCTCGGCCTCGAACTGGTCCGGCGCGCCGAACCCAATCAGGGCACACAGGTGCGGGTGGACCTGTTCGGGCGCGGCGAGCTGGTCGGGTTCTACAACTCCTTCGCCGCGCTGGCCCCGCGGGTCGCGCCGCCGGGGCTTGAGTTCGCGACCCTGCCCGGCTCGCGCGAGATCGTGGCGCTGCGCGGGCCGCAGTACGCGGGCGTGCAGTTCCACGCCGAGTCCGTCTTCAGCACCGACGGGCTCGGGATCCTGCGGCGGGAGGTCACCCGGCTGCTCGCTTGAGCTTGGGATATGAGGCTCACGGCCACAGCGCGGCCCGGGCGCGGTCGAGGGCGGTGGCCACGGCCCCGGTGAGGATCGGGTTGCCGGGCACCGCCGTCGTCCGCACGCTCGTCGGCACCGGGCACACCGCGGCCAGCCGCCGCTCGACGGCGGCGGCCAGCAGCGCGCCGCCGGCCCGGCCGAGCTCCCCGCCGAGCACGACCAGGCCCGGGTCCACCACGAGCGCGAACGCCGCGGCGCCCAGGGCGATACGCGCGGACAGTTCAGCGCGGAACGCGGGGTGTTCGAACGCGTCGGGCGCGACGCCGTGCGCGTCGGCGAGCCGGGCGACGGCGGCGGGGCCGACCAGGTCGAACAGGCCGCCGGTGCAGTCGGTGCGGCCGACCTGCGGCCCGGCGCCGGGCACGGCCAGGAAACCCAGCTCCCCCGCGCCACCAGAGGCTCCGCGCCGCAGCACCCCGTCCAGGATCAGGCTCGCACCCACACCGGCCGTTCCGAGCCACAGCAGACCGAAGGAGTCGGATCCCCGAGGACCGATCACCCGGTGCTCGGCGATCCCGGCGAGATTGACCTCGTTGTCCAGAGTGACCGCGGCCGCGTCCAAGCCGGTGCGTTCACGTACCGCATGGGCCAGTTCGGCGTGCCAGCCGGCTTCGGCGGCGACCGGCCGCACTCTCCCGCTGACCGGGTTGATCAGGCCCGGCACGCCGATGCTGACCGAGTGCAGTGGGCCGCTCTCGCCGCCGCGCACCGCTTCGGCCAGCGCCGCGGTGACCGTGTCGAGCGCGGCGGCAGCGGGCGTACCGGACGGGATGGCCGCGGCTCGTTCGGCGACGGCGCGCCCGGTCAGGTCGATGACGGCCAGGTACACGATGTCCGTGCGCGCGTCGATGCCCGCGACGCAGGCACGACGGCCCGCCAGGGCGTAGAGCCGGGCGTTCGGTCCGCGCCGGTCCGCGCCGATCTCGCCGATCTGTTCGATCAGGCCGGCGCTGCCGAGGCGGCCGAGCAGTTCGGTGACGGTGGGGCGGGCCAGCCCGGTGGACTCCTGCAGTTGCCCGGCGGTCAGTGCGCCGCGTGCGGCGAACAGGGCCAGGGCCGCGCGGTCGTTGATGGCGCGAGCGGTCTGGGGCGTCGCGGGGTGCGGAGGCATCGGGGTAAGTATCGCAGCGTTGAATAAGGCACGGCGGCGCGCTCCGTGTACGGGAGCGGCGCCGCCGCGTCAGAGGACTCTCGAACCGGTTTCGCAGACCACATACCCGGCGGGTACGGCGTTCGGCGCCTCGCCGGGCCGCCGCCCGCCCGCGCAGTCCGTGCCGGATGGCCGATTCGGCTCAGCCGAACAGGACCTTGGCCTCCTCGTAGAGGGACTTCGGCACGGTCTTGAGCTCGGTGGTCGCCGCGGACAGCGGGACGCGCACGATGTCAACGCCGTTGAGCGCGACCATCTTGCCCCAGTCGCCGTCGTGCACCGCGTCGATCGCGTGCAGGCCGAAGCGGGTGGCCAGCCAGCGGTCGCGCGGAGTCGGGGTGCCGCCGCGCTGCACGTGGCCGAGGACCGTGGTGCGCGCCTCCTTGCCGGTGCGCTTCTCGATCTCCTTGGCCAGCGCCTCGCCGATGCCGCCGAGCCGCACGTGCCCGAAGGCGTCGAGCTCGTGCGAGACCAGCGCCTCGGCGCCGTCCGTCGGGGTGGCTCCCTCGGAGACCACCACGATGGGCGCGTACTCGCTCTTGAACCGGGACTCGATCCAGGCGCACACCTGGTCCAGGTCGAACTTCTCCTCCGGGATCAGGATCACGTTCGCGCCGCCGGCCATGCCGGAGTGCATCGCGATCCAGCCCGCGTGCCGGCCCATGACCTCGACGATCAGCACCCGATGGTGGGACTCGGCGGTGGTGTGCAGCCGGTCGATCGCCTCGGTGGCGATGGTCACCGCGGTGTCGAAGCCGAAGGTGTAGTCGGTGGCGTTCAGGTCGTTGTCGATGGTCTTCGGAACGCCGACGACGTGTACGCCCTCCTCGGTGAGCTTGGTGGCCACACCGAGGGTGTCCTCGCCGCCGATGGCGACCAGTGCGTCCACGCCGAGCTCGGCGAGGTTCGCCTTGATCCGCTCGACGCCGCCCTCGACCTTGATCGGGTTGGTGCGGGAGGAACCGAGGATGGTGCCGCCGCGCGGCAGGATGCCCCGGACCGCCTTGACGTCAAGCTCTCGGGTCAGGCCCTCCAGCGGACCGCGCCAACCGTCGCGGAACCCGACGAACTCGTAGCCGTACCGCTGTACACCCTTGCGGACCACGGCTCGGATGACCGCGTTCAGACCCGGGCAGTCGCCACCGCCGGTCAGGACTCCGACGCGCATTTCTATCCCTTCAGCAACCGTTTGTCGAGGTGGGAGCCGCCGCACCGGCTCGTCGTGTCGAGGGTGTGGGCCCCCGCTTTGCCGCGGCCAATGCGCCGCGCATGGCTTACTTGGGGTGCTGGGCGCCGTTGCCCCGCCGCCGCCCCCGGCCGATTCGGGCAGGGCTGTGCGGCGTTCGACCTCGGGGTCAAACCTACCGGTTACTCGCCGGTCGGTTTACCCCGGTTCGCATCGCGGACGGGTGACGGCCGTGTGAACTTCGCGCACATGCGCGGCGACCGAGCGCGGCCGCGCGAGCCGGGCCGCCGGAACGGGAATTTCCCCAGACGTCCCGCCCGTTCTTCAGTCGCGAATGAACGATCAAATACACCGCTTCCCTCGGGTCACGGGAGTCATCGATGAGCGAGCAGGCGACGGTTCGTACGAACGTACGCATCCCGTTGAAGTTCGGCGACGGGTACCACACGGATGCGCAGGTCTTCACCTTCGACGGGCTCGTCGACGGACAGGAGCACGTGGCGCTCGCGCTCGGCCGATATACCGAGGCTGAGGTGCCACTTGTGCGGTTACATTCCGAATGCCTGACCGGTGACGTGTTCGGTTCCGCGCGCTGCGACTGCGGTCCGCAGCTGCGCGACGCCGTCGAACAGATCACGAAGGTCGGCGGCTATCTGATCTACCTGCGCCAGGAGGGCCGCGGGATCGGCCTCTACAACAAGCTCGACGCCTACGCGCTCCAGGATCAGGGCTTGAACACGTACGAGGCGAATGAGGCACTGGGCCTGCCCTCCGACGGCCGCGACTACACCGCGGCGGCGCAGATCCTGCACGCGCTCGGCGCGCCGGAGATCCGGTTGCTGTCCAACAATCCGGACAAGGCCAGGCAGCTGACGCTGCGTGGGATCGCGGTTCGGGACAAGGTGCCGACCGGGGTGTTCGTCACCGCCTCGAACCTGCGCTACCTCCAGGCCAAGGTCGCGGTGACCGGGCACTTGATCGCGCTGAACTCCGCCGCGTAACGCAGGGCCCGTTCACCGGCCGGCGCTCATCGCGCTCTCAGTGGGCATCTTCAGGACGGATAGACGTTCGTCAAGACGCCCTGTCGGCCTTGACGGTGGAGGCGTAGACATCGACGTATTCGTTCCCGGTCATCTGCGCCAGCGCGAGCATGATCTCGTCGGTTACCGCCCGCAGCACGGCACGCTCGGCCTCGGTGCCGGCCAGCGCATCCCAGGCGGCACCGTCGAGGCCGGTGTAGCGCGAGAAGTCCAGCGGCCGTCCGAACACGACGCGCACCTTCCCGCTGGGATGGCGCGAGGGTACCGGCACGCGGCGGCCGGTCGGCTGGACCCGGTCGGTGCCGAAGACGGCGCACGGCACCACCGGGCAACGAGCGGAGAGCGCTATGCGGGCGACGCCGGTACGGCCCTTGTACAGCCGTCCGTCCGGGCTGCGGGTGCCCTCCGGGTACATGCCGACCACTTCGCCGTCGGCCAGCAGCCGCAGCGCCGTGCTCAGCGCCGGGTCGGCGGCCGCGGCGTTGGAGCGGTCGATCGGGATCGAGCCGACGCCGCGGAAGAAGAACGCGGAGAGGCGTCCCCTGACCCCGTGTCCGGTGAAGTACTCCGCCTTCGCCAGGAATTTCACCGGGCGCGGTGCGGCCAGCGGCATGAACAGCGAATCGGAGAAGGACTGGTGGTTGGCCACCAGCAGCGCGGGCCCCTCGGCCGGGAAGTGCTCGACGCCGCGCACGCGCGGCCGGAAACCGAGGCGAAGCGCCGGGCCGAGCAGCGTCGATTTGAGCAGGCCGTACAACATAGAACCGCCGCACCTCCCGGCATCGTCCATCACTGCGGGAGTCGGAGTGTACCGACAGCGCATCCGCCGCGGCGCGCCGTGCCTCGCCGAATGTCGAAGTACCCGCTTTGGCTGTACGTGAACGCGTGCGGCGTGGGACGATGCCCCGGTGGAGGCGCACACGTGAGGCGGACCGAACTCGAGGCGGGAGCTCCGCGATGACCACAGGCGACATGGACCGTCCGGGCGAGGGCGAACGGCCGGGCGCGGTGGACGACGCGGTCTGGACGGAACTGGTCGCGGCATTCCACGCCAGCACGGCGGACCAGCCCGGCCGGTGGCCGGACGCGGAAAACCTACCGGGTGCGGGGCCGCGGCCGCACGGCGGGGACGGCGCGCAGAGCGGTATGGCGGGCACCGGCGCGGGGCCGGGACCCGGCTTCAACGCGACGCCCGCGACGCCGTCCCGAGTGGTGCGCCCGGCGTCGCGCCCCGGGCAGGAGCAGCCACCTTCGGCGCCTCCCGCGGTCACGTGGACGGCCCCCGGCCCACGCGACTGGGATTCCGCGCCGGAGCCGGCCGAGGACGGCTACACCCCGCCTCCCCCGCCGCCGCTGCCCGAACTGGGTATGGTCACCAAGGCGGCGTGGATCGCGGGCCTCGGCGGCCCCTCGTATCTCACGCTGGCCACCCTGCTGCACTGGCAGACCCCGCAGTGGGCGGCGCTGCTGTGCGTGGTCGCCGGCGTGCTCGGATTCGCTTACCTGGTCACCCGTTTGAAGGATCGTCCGGGCGGCGGGGACGACGATCCGGACGATCCCACCTACGGCGCCGTCCTGTGACCGCGCGTGCCGCCGCGCCGACCGCTTCCTGACCGGCCGTCAGCGCAGGCGGGCCAGGTCCGCGGCACCGATCAGCCCGGCGTCCGGGCCGAGAGTGGCGGTGACGACCTGCGCGAACGGCCGGTCGCCGGTGCCGGCCAGCGCGACGTGGTAGCGCTCACGCGTCGGGGC
Organism: Actinocrinis puniceicyclus; assembly: GCF_018283645.1. Lineage (GTDB taxonomy): Bacteria > Actinomycetota > Actinomycetes > Streptomycetales > Catenulisporaceae > Actinocrinis > Actinocrinis puniceicyclus. Next base: position 32,268 of record NZ_JAGSXH010000054.1, read on the forward strand.
GGTCAGGATCTCACCCGCGTCGGACACCCCGCCGGCCACGACGAAGACCTCCGGGTCGAGGATCGAGGCCAGATCCGCCATGGACTGGCCGAGCCAGTGCCCGATCTGCGCGAAGGCCTCCAGCGCGACCGGATCCCCCTTGCGTGCGGCCTCGGTGATGTGCGCGCCGACGATCCCTTCCGGGGTGCCGTCGCCGAGGGCGAGCACGATCTGCGCCCGTTCCGGGTCGCTCTTCGCGTTCTCCTTCACGTACCGTGTCAGGGCACTGCCTGAGGCGTACTGCTCAAGGCAGCCCTTCTGGCCACAGCCGCAGGGACGACCGTCGGGCACGACGCGGTAATGGCCGAACTCGGCGCCTATGCCGAAATGCCCGCGGAACAGATCGCCGTTCAGCACGATGCCGCCGCCGACGCCGGTGCCGACGGTGTACAGCACCACGTTGGGGCGTCCGGCTCCGGCTCCGAAGCGGGCCTCGCCCCACGCCGCCGCGTTCGCGTCGTTCTCCACCACCACGGGCAGGTCGATCAGCGCCTCTATACGGGCCTTGAGCGGCTCGTCGTGCCAGGACATGTTGGGAGCGACCAGCACGGTGGCCCGGTCCGCGCTGATGAAGCCGGCCGCGCCGAGGCCGATCGCCTCGACCGGGTAGTCCTTGCGCACGCTCTGGGCTGCCTGCGCGATCGCCGCGGCGGTCTGCGCCGAGTCGCGAGGCGTCGGGATCTTGACCCGGTCCAGGATCGCGCCGGTCTCGTCTACCACACCGGCCAGGATCTTCGTGCCGCCGATGTCGACGCCGATCGTCAGTCCCATGGTCCCCTCACTCCGCCCTTTCCACACTGCCCGGCTCGCCGTTCGGCCCTGCTAGCTGTCCTGCGGGCCGTCGCGGCCGTCTTCCGGGCTCTCCTCGCCGCCGCCGGTCCACCGCCGCTCGGCGCCGCGGACGAGCGCGCGCAGCGCCGCCGCGAGCTCCGTGCCCGCCATGGTGAGATGCCCGGCCGCTTCCGGGTAGTTGCGCACGAGAGGGTCGACGAACTGCTCGCGGACCGAGTCCCACAGACGCCGCGCTTCCTCACCGAGCGTCCCCGGATCATCCCGTACCGGCTCAGTCCGCGTCCAGTCGGCGTCCGAAGCGTCCGGGGCGGAGGGGCGCGCGGCAGGAGTCAGTTCGACGACGGGGATCTCCTCGCCGTCGTCCTCGCGACGTTCGGCGTCCTCGGGCTGCTCGGTCACGGCTGGCCTCCTGCTGGTGACGGGGCGTCGGCGGCGGGCCCGGCCGGCTGTGGCCACAGGTCGGGATCGGGCACGAAACGGATGTTGAGGGACTGGTCGCGCAGGACGGCCCCGGCCACCCGGCAGCGGCGCAGCACCGGCTCCAGCGGCAGGGTTCTCCGATGCGCGCCCGCGGTCAGGATCAGGTCGTCGCCGCGGCGCACCAGCCCGAGTCCGCGCCGGTCGGCCGCGGGCAGCGGCACGATCAGGGTGTATCCGCCCTCGGTCTGCGTCAGCGACGGGGCGGGCGGGGCGACGGCCGGCCCCAGACCGTCTCCCGCGCCGTAGGCCGCGGCCGCGACCACGGCGAGTTCTTCCAGGCCGAGCGGTTCGCAGGGCCGGTACGGCACCTCGTGCACGGGAACGCCGGCGAATGCCTCGGTCAGCCCTTCGGTGGCGATGCGCTGCGCCGCCGCCCAGCCGCGCGACCAGCTGTCCCGGGGCGCTTCGAGGATCTGGCGGTTGATCACCACGCCGTCCAGGCGCAGGCCGTAGAGCGCCAGCGCGGTGCGAGCGGCGCGCAGCCGGGCCAGCGCGACGGTGTCCGGGGTGGCGATCAGGCGCACCGAGGAGAGCGGGTCGGCCAGCACCGCGTGCGCGGTGGCGGCCCTGGTCGCGGCGTCCCTGGCCAGCTCGACCAGGCCGCTCTGCGGCAGCGGCAGCCCGGCGAGGGTGGCCAGGACCGGACGCAGCGCGCGGGCGGCCTGCCCTTCGACCGGCCGCGCCCGCCGCAGCCAGGTCTGCGTGCTGGAGGGTAGGGCGAGCAGCCGCAGGGCGGGGCCGAGCGGCGGCCCGTCGACCACTACGAGGTCCCAGGCGCCGCCGACGACCGCCGTGGTGATCTCGTGCAGGGCGAGCGGATCGGCGGCTCCGGGCGGAGCGGACAGCTCGGCGGCGTCTGGCACGGTGACGCCGAAAGTTTCAAGCGCGGTGCGGAACCGGGCCGCGGCCTTGCCGTACCACTCCTCGAAGGCGGGCTGGGCGGCGAAGCGCTGCGCGAAGAGCAGGTCGTCGATCTGGGTGGGCACGGTGCCGACGTGGTGGTCCAGGATCGCCGGCAGATCGTCCGCGTCGTTGTCCGGGCCGAGGGCGCCGAGCGAGAGGATCAGGGTACGCAGACCCCGCTGTGCGCCGTGGGCCGCGGTCGCGGCGGCGACCGTGGTCACACCGCTGCCGCCCTTGCCGGTGCAGAACACCAGCCGGGTAGCGCGGGCCAGCGGCTCGACCGGCGGCGGCTGGGCAGACTGCTGCGGCGTCGGGTTCCGGGCCGCATCGATCCCGGTGGGTGTGGTCTCCATGGCTGTCGGCGTTCCGCGTCTTCTCGTCCTAGGGCCCGTGTTACCGGACCGTGGATTCGACGCGCTTCTTCAGGCCGGCCAGCGCGCGGTCGATGATGACCTTCTCGATCTTGGTCTTCATCATGCCGAACAACGGGATCTTCGCGTCCACCGCGAGGGTGTACTCGACGCTGGTCGCATCGCTGCCCTCCACGGGCGTCAGGACGTAGGAACCCTCCAGCGCGCGCAGCATGTCGCCCTCGACGAGGGTCCAGTGCACGGCGTGGTCTCCGTCGAAGGTGTAGTCCAGCACCTGGCGGTCGCGCAGCGCGCCCGCGTCGATGGAAAGGCGCACCCGGGCGGCGCGGCCGGATCCGGGATCCTTTTCCAGCACCTCGGCCTGCTTGACCTCGCCGGTCCACTCGGGGTAGGCGGGCAGGTCCGCGATGACCGCCATGATGTCGGCCGCCGGCGCGCCGATCTGGATGGAGGCTCTGGTCCGGTCCGCCATCGCCCTGCCTTTCTACCCCGGCCGGCCATGCCCCCGGCTCCGCTCGGTTCAGGGTACCGCGCCGGAGACGGGCGAAGGAGGGAATGGCCGGCAGCCTGTGGATAACGCCGGAACACTAGCTACTCGCCGGTAATGAGATGTACCTTCGGTGCTGGAGCCGTGGTGTCGACTGCGGCGACGGGCGGCTTACCCGTAGCCTTCGGGGAACCGGCCGCGCCGACCCTGCAACACCAGCACAGGCCGACAAGCACACACCAATCTGTCCGTAGTACGAGGAGCCGCGCGTGCGCGAGTTCAGTGTTGCACCGTTGTACGAGGTTCCCGCCGGGGCCGATCTCACCGACATCGTGCACCGCAACGCCGGGGAGGCGCCCGCCAAGGCGGTGCTCGGCCGCAAGGTCGACGGCGTCTGGCGGGACGTCACGGCCGGCGAGTTCCTCGACGAGGTCACCGCGGTGGCCCGAGGGCTGGTCGCGCTCGGCGTCGGGGCCGGCGACCGCGTCGCGATCATGTCCCGTACCCGGTACGAGTGGTCGCTGCTGGACTTCGCGGTCTTCGAGGCCGGCGGGGTCGTGGTGCCGATCTACGAGACCTCCTCGGCCGAACAGGTCGCCTGGATCCTGGCCGACTCCGGCGCGGTGGCCGCGTTCACCGAGACCGCGCAGAACACCGCGCTCGTCGAATCGGTGCGGGCCCAGGCCGCGGACCTCAAGCACGTGTGGCAGATCGACTCTTCCACCGACATACCGTCCGGGGCCCTGGCGCTGCTCGCCGCAGCGGGGACGGACGTGCCGGCGGCGACGCTCGCGCAGCGGCGCGGGACGCTGGGCCCGGACTCGGTCGCCACGATCATCTACACCTCGGGCACCACCGGCCGGCCCAAGGGCTGCGTCCTGTCGCACGGCAATATGCTGTTCGAGGCCTGCAACGCGGTGGCTTTCCTCGACAAGCTCTTCCACGGCGAGGGAGAGCACCCCGAACCCTCGACGCTGCTGTTCCTGCCGATGGCGCACGTGTTCGCGCGGATAATCCACATCGGCGCGATCCATGCGCAGGCCAAGCTCGGGCACTGCTCGGACGTGAAGAACGTGGTCGAGGAGCTCGGCTCGTTCAAGCCGACGTTCATCCTGTCCGTGCCGCGGGTCTTCGAGAAGGTCTACAACTCCGCCAGCCTCAAGGCCCATTCCGAGGGCACGGGCAAGGGCAAGATCTTCGACGCCGCGGCGCAGACCGCCATCGCCTGGTCGGAGGCGCACGAGGCCGGGAAGGTCCCGTTCGCCCTGAACCTGAAGCACGCCGTGTTCGACCGGTTGGTGTACGGCAAGCTGCGCGCGGCGCTCGGCGGGCGCACGACGGCCGCCATATCGGGCGGCGCGCCCCTCGGCGCCCGGCTCACCCACTTCTTCCGCGGCGCGGGCCTGTTCGTGTGCGAGGGCTACGGCCTGACCGAGACTGCGCCGGCGGTGGCGGTCAACCCGTACCCGAACGCGAAGGCCGGCACCGTCGGCCCGCCGCTGCCGGGCACCACGATCCGCATCGCCGAGGACGGCGAGATCGAGATCAAGGGCGAGCAGGTCTTCCGGGGCTACTGGAACAACGAGGAGGCGACGCGGGAGGTCTTCACCGCGGACGGCTACTTCAAGACCGGGGACCTGGGCCGGCTGGACGACGACGGCTACCTGTCGATCACCGGGCGCAAGAAGGAGATACTGGTCACGGCGGGCGGCAAGAACGTCGCTCCGGCGGTGCTGGAGGACCGGCTCAACGCGCACCCGCTGATCAGCCAGACCATGGTCGTCGGCGACAAGCAGCCGTTCATCGCGGCGCTGGTGACCCTCGACGCCGAGGCGCTGCCCGACTGGCTGGGACTGCACGGCCGGGACAAGGACACCCCGCTGGAGCAGCTGGCCGGGGACCCGGCGGTGCTGCAGGAGATCGAGGAGGCGGTGGCCTCCGCGAACCAGGCGGTCTCCAAGGCCGAGTCCATCCGCAAGTTCGTGGTGCTGCCCACCGAGTGGACCATCGAGGGCGGCCAGATCACCCCGTCGATGAAGATCAAGCGCAACGTGATCGCGCACGAGTGCGCGGGCGAGATCGACAAGCTGTACGCGAAGTAGAGGCGCCCGCAGGGCGCAGTACGGCGCAGTGCAGCAACCGGTTCCAGGCGGCCGGCGGCGACAAGCCGCCGGCCGCCGGCGTTAGCGCGCGTCGAGCAGAGCGCGGAATCGCTCACGGATGCTGGACCACTGCCAGCGCCGCTCGACCCAGCAGCGGCCGGCTTCTCCGAGCTTGACTGCCAGCGCCGGATCGGCGAGCAGCCGGGCGACGCCGCGCGCGGTCCGGTCGACGTCGCGGCCGGGCACGACAAAGCCGGTCTCCCCCTCGATCACCGCATCGGGAGCGCCGCCGGAATCCCCGGCGAGGACCGGCAGCCCGGTGGCGGAGGCTTCGAGATACACGATGCCCAGCCCCTCGACGTCGAGGCCGGCGCGGCGGGTACGGCACGGCATCGCGAACACGTCTCCCGCGGCGTAATAGAGCGGCAGGTCCTCCCACGGCAACCGGCCGGCGAACAGGACATCCCGCTCGACGCCCGTCTCACGTGCGATGCGTTCCAGGTCCTTGCGGTACGGCCCCCCGCCGCCGATAAGCAGCATGGCGTCAGGGACCGCGCGCTTGACCGCCGGCCACGCCCGGATCAACGTGTCCTGACCCTTCCGCGGCACCAGACGCGATACGCAGACCGCGACCGGACGGTCCGTCAAGCCGTGAAGCTCGCGCAGCTGCGCCACCTCGGGTGAGGTGCGTAACTCGGGTCTGAACCGGTCCGTGTCCACCCCGGGAGAGAGCTGCTGCATGCGCGCCGCGGCCTGCGGGCTCAAGACCGCGCCGATACGGGTGCGCTGGTATTCGCTCAGGTACGTGATCACGTCCACGCCGTCGCCGATGCGCCGCAGCAAGGTGCGTGCCCCGGGGAGCTGCGCCCATCCGGTCTCATGGCCATGGGTCGTGGCCACCAGGCGGCCGACCCCCGCGCGCCGCAGCGCCGGGGCCATCAGACCCAGCGGGGCGGCCGCACCGAACCACACCGTTTCACAGCCCTCGGCGCGCGCGATCTCGCACGCTCTGCGCGTGCGGCGCGGGTCGGGCAACAGAACAGATGTGTCCTCACGCACCGTGAGATAGGGCCGCTGCGCGTCGTATGCGCGGCACTCGGCGGCTTTCCCGCGCCACGTCGAGGCGTACACCACTACGTCCGAAGGAGTGAATCCATCGACCATCGACTGGACGAACTCCTGGATACCGCCGGGTCGCGGTGGATAGTCGTTGGTAACGACAAGCGTGCGGGGCATGCCGCAACGATCTCAGATCGGAAGCACCGGAGCACATGACGGGCCGCCAGACCGCGACGAGGGCCGTGCCGACGGTTCCGGTCGCCCCGGGCGCAGTGATCACCCGGGAGCGCGTCAGAAGCGCCGCGCTGCCGATGGCGTGCTGGGCGTGGACGCGCGGCGTGCTGCTGTTGTTCACGTACAACGTGGTGCCGTATATCTCGCACGGTGACATCGTCGGGGACGTCAAGACGTACAACCGCTGGTCGCAGTCTCTCGCCGCTGGGCACTACCCGCTGCACGACCCGCAGTGGCAGTACCCACCCGGCGCGGCGATCGTGATCGCGCTGCCGCGCCTCATCCACAGCGGGACCGGGTTGAGCTACTACACCGCGTTCTACGCGATGGCGCTGCTGGCCGACCTGATCACGTTCCTGCTGGTGCTTTACCGGTGCTGGTTCACCGCGCACCGAGGCGACGCGACGCGGACCGACTACACCGGCGCGTGGGCATACGTGGTGGCGATCTTCATGCTTGGGCCCATCGTTTACGGCCGATACGACATCGTGGTGACAATGACCGCCGCGCTCGCGCTCGTCGTGACCACGAGCAAGGCTTCCGGGACCTGGCGGTTGCGCGGCGCGGCGATCGGTACGGGGGCGTTGATGAAGCTGTGGCCCGCCGCGCTCGCGGTCGGGCTGCCTAAGGGCGCAGACGGCCGCAGGGCGGTGCGGTGGGCGGTGCTCGCGGCCGCCGCGCCCACCCTCGCGCTGGCCGCGTTCCTGCCCGGCGCGTTCGGGTTCCTCTCCGGCCAGCAGGACCGTGGCCTGGAGGTCGAGTCGGTGCTGGCCGTTCCGTTCCTGATCGCCCGGCGCTTCGGTTATCCGGGCGTGATCCGGCACCAGTACGGCGCGTTCGAGATCATCGGGCCCGGCGTCGGCACGGCCGCGATCGGCTGCGAACTGTTGACCGTCGCCGGGTTCGCGTGGCTGCTGTGGTGGCGGCGCCGCGCGGACCTGACGCCGCAGCGCTGGTCCGCGGCGCTCTACTACGATGCGGGCCTGGTCGCCGTGTTGGTCGCGATCGTGACCAGCCGGGTGCTCAGCCCGCAGTACCTGGTGTGGGTGGTCGCGTTGATCGCGCTGTGCCTCACCCAGCCGGACAGCGCCCTGCGGGGACCGTGCTGGCTGCTGCTGGCCGCCATCTCCCTCACACAGGCTGAGTTCCCTCTGCTGTTCCCCCGGCTGCTGCACGGCGGCCGGCTGGCGCCCTGGGTCCTGGCCGGGCGCGATCTGATGCTGGTCGTCGCGACGTTGTGGGCGGCGTGGGCGCTGTGGCGCGCGGTGGTGCCGAAGCGTCGCGCCGAGGCACCGGATGAACCGCGCGGAGAGGCCGGAGAGGCCCCGGTCTCGTCCCTGGCC
>NZ_JAGSXH010000055.1 GCF_018283645.1 Actinocrinis puniceicyclus
GACAGGGACCTTGTGTCCGTGTCGCCGCGCCACCGCCGTCGTCGGCTAGTGTGCCGCGCCGGAAATCCGTCGCATGAAAATCGGTCATCCGCGCCCGGCTGGCAAGGCGCCGGAACACCCTCATACCGGGTCGTCTGTGGGTGTTTCGGCAACGCAGCCAGGCGGGATGCGGGGGCCGATTTTCACGGCGGATTTCCGGCGCGGCACACTAGTGCCGTGTCTTCAGTTCTGGCGTCGTTCCACCGCGGCGCAAGCTCACAGCCCGCCGACCGGCAGGCCGCTGAGCTGCGGCAGGCCGCCGAGCGGGAGCCCGGAACCGGCCTGGGTGATGTTGTTGAGGATGCCCATCACCTGCTGCTGGAGCTGGCCCAGCGAACCCTGCACCGTGCTGAGCTGGGACTGCACCTCCGGCCACACCGTGCCGGCGAAGGTGGAGGCCGCCGGGCCGGCCCACACGTTCGGGTCGGTCAGCGCGGTGCCGTGCGCCACGATCTGGTTGATGAGGTCGTTGAACGACCCGAGGGCGCCGTTGAGCTGCCCGATGCGCACGTGTGCCTCGGCGGTGACCTTGACGGTTCCGTCGGTCATGGTGGTGCTCCGTATCCTCGTCGGTTCCGCGGGCCTGCCGTGTGCCGCCCGCCGCGTCCTGGGGTTGCCGGGAGGCGAATCGCGCTCGATCGTCCTCACCGGCCGTAAGCAGAACGCTAGGCCGGGCCGCCTCTTCGGTCGTCTAACGATCGGTTGATTTCGTCACTACCGCGATCGTTGTAGGCCGACCCGCCGCGTCGGCCTCCCGCGACAGTCTTCCCCGCGCCGCCGGGCGCCGTGACCAGCGCCAGTTGCACACCGTCGAGCGCGCCGTCGGACACCAGATAGCCCCGGCCAGGCACGGGCGCCATCCGGTGCTGGCGCGGGAGCGCGACCCCGAGCAGGTCGCCGTCGAGTTCGTGGTCCGGGACGAGCAGCACCCCGCACCGGCCGTCACGCACCCGCTGCGTCCACATGCCGTACTGGCGGCGCACCCCGTCGTTGCGGCCTGCCGCGATCACGTGCCTGCCCGCGCCGGCTTTCGCGATCCAGCGGTCGATCACCCCGAGGGTGTCCGGGACCGTCTCCGCGTCGTCAACCAGAAGCAGAGTCCTGCCGGTGAAGGGATCGAGGGTGCGTTCGAGCTCGGCGTAATCGCAGCACACGACGACCGGGGCGGTCAGGTCGCGCAGCGGGGAGCGCCGGGGGGCGAACGCGACCACGGTCGGCGGGTCGACTGCACCGAGCACCGTCGCGGCGATGGCGAGCAGGGCGCTGCTGCGCCCTGAGCGCGGCGGGCCGGCGATCAGCGCGTGTTCGTGCTCGTACAACCTCAGCGCGGCCGGCGCCAGATTGCTGTCCGTGAAGCCGACCGGGATGCACCACGGTTCCGGGCCGGTCGTCGCCACCGCGCCCGAGCCGCGCAGCTGATCGGCCGTGATCAGCTCCGGCAGCAGCACGACGGGGTACGCGGTGCGCTGCGCACCCGGCCGCAGTTGCGCGATCTCGGCGACCGCCGACGTCAACTCCGGGCCCGGATGGCCGACCTGCACGACCTGACGCGTCGCGACGACCAGGGCGCGGCCCGGCACGTAACCGGGCACCGCGTTGCGCGGAATGTCGAAGCTGCTGTATTCGCTCGCGTCGGCCAAGCGCAGCAGCAGCTTCTGCCGGCTCAACGCCACCCAGGCGCTGGGAATCGCGCCGGCCCGGTCCCCGGTGGCGATGATGTGCAGTCCGACCGCCGGGCCGTCCGCGAAGATCCGCTCGAGCTCGTCGAGGACGCCCAGTCCGGCGAAATCCTTTTCGAGTTCTGATCTCAGGGAACCGACATTGTCGATCAGCACCAGCCATCGGGCGGGCGCGGCCGCGGTCACGCCCTGTGCCCCCGGCCGCGGTGCCCCCGGATCCCCCGCCATCGCCGAACCCTGCGTCGCCGGACCCTGCGTCGCCGGACCCTGCACCGCCGGACCCCCCGCCATCGCGCCGCGCACGACGCCGCCCGCCTTGCGCAGGTCCAGTTCCCGCCGCAGCAACCGGATCAGCCGGATCTGCCGGGCGCGCTCCGCCGCCCCGACGTAGGCCCCGGTGTGCGCCAGCCCCTGCAACGGCGCGAGGTCGCCGGAGCCCATGTCGAGCACGTACAAATGCAGGCGGTCCGGCGGTAGCGCCGCCGCCTCGGCCAGGGCGAGCGCGGCCAGCGTGGTCGACGCGCCCGCGCCGACCGCCCCGTAAATCAGCATGTTGCCGGCGGCGGGGTCCCAGCCGACCGGATACTGCGCCTGGCGGTCCGGGTCGTCGGCCAGCGCGAACGCCGGCAGGCCGGTCGCCTCGGTCTGCAGTGCGCGCGCCGCGGGGCCGAGGCGCGGATCACTGAGCGCGCGCAGCGGCACCGCGGAGGGCAGCGGGTCGGGCCAGGGTCTGCGCGGCGGGACGATCCCGGCCGCGGCGCCCGCCTTCCTGGCGGCCTCGACCAGGCGGGTCAGGTCGCTGGGCAGGTCCTCGGTCGCCGCCGACCCGGCCGCCACCGGCGCACCGGCCGCGCGAGCCGGCGGCCCGGAGCCGCTGGCCGGCGGGGCGAGCCCCGCGCGCTCCCCGGAGGTCAACCTGAAGGGCAGCAGGCTCACTGCGCCCGCGGCGGCCGCCGACGGGGTCACGCCGGTCGACAGCGCGGTCTGCACGGGAAGCACCTCGCTGGCGCTCACCCGGTAGAACCCGCGGCCCCACTGCCTGCTGCCGATCGAGGCGGCGGCCGGTGAGTCGATCACGTCCTGCGAGTCCGCGGCGCTCTCCAGGCGCAGCGCCAGCCGTAGCTTGACGTTGTTCTTGATCGCGTCGCTCACCGAGCCGGAAGGGCGCTGGGTCGCCATGATCAGGTGCATGCCGAGGCTGCGCCCGCGCTGTGCGACGCTGACGAGGGCATCGACGAACTGCGGCAGAGCCCTGACGAGTGTGGCGAACTCGTCGATCACCACCACCAGCCGCGGCATCGGCTCAAGATCGGGGCGCCTGGTGTCGCGCAGCCGCTGATAGTCGCGGACATGGCTCGTCCCGGCGCGGCGCAGCGCGTGCTCCCGGTAGCGCAGCTCGGCCTCCAGGCAACGCAGGGCGCGCTCGCCGAGTTGTTCGTCGAGGTCTGTCACCAGTCCGACGACGTGCGGCAGCCGCGCGCACTCGTCCAGCGCTCCGCCGCCCTTGTAGTCCACCAGCGCGAAGGTGAGGTGCTCCGGGTCGGCGCCCACCGCCATGCTCGCTATCAGGGTCCGCAGAAGTTCGCTCTTGCCGGACCCGGTGGTGCCCGCGATCAGCGCGTGCGGGCCGTCGTCGTCGAGATCGACCTGGAACACGTCGCGCTCGGTGACGCCGAGCACCGCCCGCACGCGCAGCGTCCGCGCCGCGGACCGCCAGCGTCCCGCCACCGCGGCGTCCAGGGGCCCGGACAGCTCCAGCAGCGGCAGCAGGCCGACCCGGTCCGGCAGCCCGGCCCCCTCGGCCCGCGTCTCCGGGTCCTCGAACCTGGCCAGGGCGCGGGCAAGGGCGCGGGCGCGGCGCCGGGCCAGGCCCGCGACCAGGATGTCGTCGACGCGTTCGCCGGTGGCGACCCGCCGCAGCCGTCCCGAGCCGTCGGCGGTCACCGACAGCACCTCGGTGCACAGCGCCGGCAGGCGCCCGGCCAGCACGATCCCGGCGACCTGCCCGGCCCGGCCGCCGAGCAGGTCCCGCAGCGCGCACGGGCGGCCCTCAAGCAGGGTCGCGCCGTCGACGACGGCGAGCAGCACCGGCGTCCCGGCAGTGTTCTGATCCGCCTCCCGGCCGGTGCCTGCCGCGCCGAACTCGGACAGCAGGCTGCGCGCCAGTGCCTCACAACGTTCCGCCCCCACGGCGACCAACCGCGAGGACCCGGACCTCGAGTCGGCACCGTGCGGCAGCCACTTGGTCCAGTCCCAGTCCGCGACCCGGTCCTCGTCCACGAACACCGCGACCGCCACGTCCGCCGGACCGCTGGCGGTGACCGCCTGGCACAGCAGCGAGCGCGCGGCGGCCAGCGCCGCGGCGCGGTCCCCCTCCAGTCCGAGCACACCACCGCCGCGCAGGTCGACGGCCACCGGGACCTGTGGCAACTCCTGCGCGGCGGCCAGCGCGGCGGCGAGGGTGTCGTCGATCTCGTGTTCACCGCGGCGGCCGCGCTCCACCGGAGGCGTCCAGCGCTGGTCGGCCAGGCCGGCCGAGACGTGCAGGAAGTCCGCGGCCCCGCGCCGCCGTTCCCACAACCGCAGCCCGGGAGCCGATGCCCGGTGGCACAGTTCCGCCGGATCGGGGAACTGCGCGTGCAGCCGGGCGATCTGCTGTGCGCGCCGCGCCGCGAGCTGCTCGCGCGCGCCGGCCAGGCGTGCCGCGTACTCGCGCTTTCCGCGGCGCAGGCTCAACCTGCCCTTCGCGCGGTCCTCGATCATGGTTCCGAGCATGATCAGGGGGCTGAAAAGCGCGATCAGCGCGTAGGCGGGGTCCTTGAGCACCAGGACCATGGCCCCCGCGAGCACGAGCGGGGTTATCAGAGCCGATATCCGCAGCGGCTGCCCTTCGGTGCGGCGCGGCGGCTCGGGCAGCCGGATCGGTGGCGAAGCGGCCGGGCCGGCGACCCGCGGAGGCCGGTTGAACGGCAGCGTCCCTGCCGGCCCGGCCTCCCGTGCCGGATCGATGTGCTGTACCGGTTCGAGCGCGTCTGCGGGCAGCACTCGGAACGGTACCCGTCCGGCCGCGCACACCACGTCGTGCGGACCGATCCGGGCGGGGGCGGTCAGCCGTGTGCCGTTCACGTCCGTACCGTTGCTCGACCCCAGATCCGTGACCGTCACCCCGCCGCGCTCGTCCACGTCTATCTCGCAGTGCAGGCGGGAGACGTCCCGGCAGGCCACGCGGATGTCCGCTTCTTCGCCGCGGCCGAGCCGGAAGCGCCCGGGCGCGAGAGCCGCGGACAATCCGGCGTCCAGGCCGCCGATGATCCGCAGGACCGCGCCCGGATCGATCACCGCGGTCCTCGACGACACAGTCCTCGTCGACTCAGCGTTCGCCGATGCCGTGTCCGCCGACTCAGTGTTCACCGATGCCGCGCGCTCCACGTCCCCCCAGGACCCGGGGCCCGGGCCGCTCCCCCGGCCGGCGCGCGACACCAGCTCGACCTGCGCCCCCATCACGAGGCCCGAGCCGGTCAACGGGGTCCCGGGCAGCGTCTCCCGGCCGTCGACGAAAAGCCGGCCGCCGGGGGCGCCGAGCGCCGCCGCGAGATCACCGACCACCGCGTCCGGGCGGCCGAGCCGCACCTCCAGTTCCCGCTCGACACCGGCGTCCCGATGGACGAACCTCATCGCCAGCCACCCACGCTCTGTTGTGCACGTTCGTTGTCTTGCACGTCACCGCCCGCGCGCGCCGCCCGGCGTGCGCGGGTCAAGCGTTTCAGCCGGACTCGGTGCGCCGCGTTCCCCGCAGGTTCACAGTCCGAGCGGGCCGTACAACGCACGCGGTAGGCCCGGATACCGCAAAGGTTTACCCACGGGCGCGATGAAGCCCTCTGTGATTGAAGACGGGCGGTGCGCGCGATCATTAGGTTGGGCCGATGCTCCGCTCATACGGCGCGGCGAAAGCCGTCGCCTCGAAAGCAGTGACCGCGATACCCGGGGACGTCCTCGATCTCGCCATCGCCGTGGCCGTCACGTTTGTCGCCCTGACGAGCGCGGCGATCTCGTATCCTCCCTCCGGCCCGCGGCGTTTCGACGTGCTCGCGGTGGCTGTCACCACAGCGATCGGCGCGGCTCTGGTGCTGCGGCGCCGGTTCCCGCTGAGCGTGATGGCCGTGTGCGCCGCGCTCGTGGCGGCCTACGAGGCGCGCGGGTACTGGCTGAGCCTGAATCAGACTGCGCTGCAACTCGCGTTCTTCACGGTGGCCTCCCGCGGTGCCCGGCGCTGGGCCGTGGCGGCCGCCGCGACGACTTTTCCGCTTCTGATGTACAGCAACGCCCACGAGTGGACCGGCCCGCTGTTCGACATCTGTCTCGGGACCGCGGCGCGCGTGCTGATCATCGGTATCGTCGCGGACGGAGCCAGGAGGCTGAGGGAGAGTTCGAACGGGAAAGGGCAGGCGCTGACGGCCGAACACAACGGGCAACTGCAACGCCTGCAACGCGACCGGGAACAGCGTGCGGTTCTGCTCGAACGCATTCGCATCGCCCGCGAGCTGCACGATGTCACGGCGCACCATCTCTCGGTCATCGCCGTCCAGGCCGGCCTGGCGCGGTACGTGCTCGGCACGGACATGGAGACCGCGGATCACGCGCTGCGCACCATCAGCGAGGTCGGAAGCGAAGGGCTCGCCGAACTTCGCCGGCTGATCAGCCTGCTGCGTCCCGACGAGGACGAGGCGGCCGGGGCCGGCGCGGACGACCGGCCCGCGCCGGGGATCGCGCAACTGCCGGTCCTGATCGAGCGAGTCGGACTGTCCGGTACGCCGTCGCGCTACACGGTCGCGGGCCGACAGCGCCCGCTGCCCGCGGGCATCGAGTTGTGCGTCTACCGGGTGGTCCAGGAATCGCTTACCAATGTTCTGAAACACGCGCCGGGCTCGTCCGTGGACGTCAGGCTTGAATACGAGCCGGAACGCATCCGGGTCGCGATAGTCGACTCCGGGCCGCACAGCGTTGCGCTCCAGCGATCCCGTACGCCGCGCTCGGTGGTAGCGCAGTCCACGGACCACAGCGGTGCCGGTGTCGGCCTGACCGGCATGCGGGAGCGCGCGGCGCTCTACGGGGGCGAACTGTCCGCCGGACGCAATCCGGACGGCGGATTCGAGGTCACCCTCACGCTGCCGCTCGACTCGGCGGCCGCGCACGAGATCGATGCGCACCCCCCGCAGGAGACGCCTGTCGGCGTGGAACGGATCTCACACCGCTAGTGTCCCGCGCCGGAAATCCGTCGCATGAAAATCGGTCATCCGCGCCCGGCTGGCAAGGCGCCGAATCTCCCTCATATCGGATATCTGTGGGTGATTCGGTAACGTAGCCAGGCGGGATGCGGGGGCCGATCTTCACGGCGGATTTCGGGCGCGGGACACTAGTGTCCCGCGCCGGAACACGGCGACTTCGTCACGCGGCGCGGCGCGCCAGCAGCACCTCGTGCAGAGCCGCGAGGTCACGCAGGTCGGGCAGCACCACGTGGGCGCCGGCCGCGGCGAGAGCGTCGGCATCGCTCGCTCCCGTCGCCACGCCGACTGCGACGGCGCCTGCTTCCAGTGCTCCGCGGACGTCGTGCGGCGTATCCCCGATGACCACCGCGTGTTCCGCCTTGAACGCGTGCCCGTACTTGGCTCCCGACCGCTCGACGGCCAGCCGTACCAGCACCGCCCGATCGCTGCCGTCATCGCCGTAGCCACCGACCTCGAAGTCCACGAGAGCCTCCAGGCCGAACGCTTCGAGCTTGGCTGCGGCGATGCTGGGCAGGTTGCCGGTCACCAAGGACTGCACCGCGCCGCCGGCCCGGAAAGCGGCCATGGCGGTCCGGGCGCCGGGCAGGACGCGGCCACGCTCCCGGAAGCGGGCTTCGAGCGATCGCGCCGCATCGACGAGCGCCGCGTAGAAGACCTCGAACGCCACGGCGGATTCGACACTGTTGAGCGCGAGCGTTTCACGGATGATGGCCTGTTCCGTCCGGCCCGCCATGTCGGCCATGTGCACCAGCGGCTGGCCGGTGACCCGTTCGAACGCCAACGCGTAGAGCTCACGGCCCACACCCGTGATGGCCACCAGCGTGTGGTCGATGTCCCAGAGTACGAGAAGCGGCGCTTCAGGCATGCGACGATCTTCGCACGCGCGAGGGATCACGCGAAACGCCGAGTCTCGTAGGTGCCGCTCGCGCCACAGCGCCGGGCCGTTCGGCAGGTTCGAGTCCGGCCGTCGGGTGCCATGGTGGACTGCGGACATAAGGCCATCAGCGAGGAAGGCAGTCGCAATGACGTACCGGATCAGTTCCCTGAGCGCCATCGAAATCCTGGACTCCCGTTCGCGGCCCACGCTCGCGGTCACCCTCGCCGTGGACGGAGCGACGCAGGTGACGGCGGGGGTTCCCTCGGGCGCGTCGACCGGAACCCGCGAGGCGGTCGAGCTGCGTGACGGCGACAAGGCGCGCTACGGCGGGCTCGGCGTCACCCGCGCTGTCGGCAACGTCAACGGCGAGATCGCCGCGGCGGTGCGCGGCCGCGAGTTCGCCGGCCTCGGGGAACTGGACCGGGCGCTGATCGAGCTGGACGGCACCGAGACCAAGTCCCGGCTCGGCGCGAACGCGATCGTCGGGGTGTCCATGGCCGCCGCCCGCGCCCTGGCCCAGTCGGCCGGGGTGCCGCTGTGGCGCTACCTCACGCCCGAGGGCGTGGCGCCGCGGCTGCCGGTGCCGCACTTCAACGTGGTCAACGGCGGCGCGCACGCGGCGAACAACCTCGACTTCCAGGAGTTCATGATCGCCCCGCTCGGCGCGCCCACCCTCACTGAGGCGGTGCGCGCGGGCGCCGAGATCTACGCGAAGCTGCGCGGACTGCTGGCCGGAGCAGGGCACAGTGTCGGCCTCGGCGACGAGGGCGGCTTCGCCCCGCAGATCGACACCCCCGAGGACGTGCTCACCCTGCTGGTGCACGCCATCGAGGACGCCGGTTACCGCGCCGGGCGCGACGGCGTCGCGATCGCGTTGGACCCGGCGGCCAGCGAGTTCCACCGCGCCGGGTTCTACCAGGTCGCGGGCGAGAAGCTGAGCAGCGACGAGATGATCGAGCGCTACGCGCTGATCACCGACCGGTTCCCGGTCTACAGCATCGAGGACGGCCTGGCCGAGGACGACTGGGACGGCTGGACGCGGCTGAACGCGCGGCTCGGCGAGCGGGTGCAACTGGTCGGCGACGACATCCTGGTCACCAACCCGGCGATCACGACCGAGGCGATCGCGAAGAACGTCGCCAACTCGGCGCTGATCAAGGTCAACCAGATCGGCACGGTCACCGAGACCCTTGAGACGATCCGCATCTGCCGCGAGGCGGGCTGGACGCAGATGATCTCGCACCGCTCCGGTGAGACCCCGGACGACTTCATCGCGGACCTGGCGGTCGGCACCGGCTGCGGGCAGCTCAAGACCGGCGCGCCGGCCCGCGGCGAGCGCGTCGCCAAGTACAACCGGCTGATCACCATCGAGGCCGCGAACGAGAACCTGCCCTACGGCCTCGGGTAGGCGACCCGCAGCGGGCGCACCACAGATGCGAGCGTGGGGGTTGGGCCCGGAAGTGACCCGGTCGGCCGGCGATGCGGCTCGATGCCGTCGACGCCGCGGGCACGCCGGCCGACCGGGTCGAACCGGCACCGGCCGCCGCGACGCGCGCCGCCGGCCGCGCCGCCGGCCGCGCTGTCTGCCGTCTGCCGTCTGCCGTCTGCCGTCTGCCACGGTCGGACGCTGAAGTCGAATACTGAAGTCGAACGCTGAGGCCGAGCGCTCTCGTGTGCGTCAGCCGACGCCGGGTGGATCGGCGTCTCGCAGGGCCCGGCGCAACTGGGCCAGGTCGGGAGCCGTGTCCGTCCCGTGTTCGGTCCGGTAGAGGCGGCAGGCCAGCGCGGGCACGGCCCCGGGGGGCGCGAACGGGTCGCGCCCGTCGATGAGGATCGTCGGGGAACCACCGAATCCGGCCGCCTGCGCCTCGGCCTGCGTGGCGATGACCCGGGTGGTGAAGGTCGCGTCGGACAGGCCGACCTCGTCCAGCGCCAGACGCAATCGCCCGGCCGCTTTGCCGCCGTTCGGGCAGTCAGGCACGAGCAGCAGTTCGATCCTCATACCACAACTGTCCCCCACAAGCCGGCTACCGGCGCTGCCCCGTTCCCCACGGGCAGAACCGTGATGACCGCCGCTGAAGGCTCATCGCCGAAACGGCTTGAGCGTGTCGCGCACCTGCTGCGCCGCGCCCCAGTCGTGGTCGAACTGGGCGATGACGGCCAGGTGCTGACGCAGCTGGATCAGCGGCATCCGGGATCGCCAGTCGTCGTCCAGGCCGGTCAGCTCCGCGTACGCACCGAAGAACCGCTTCGCCTCCGGCGGATGCGGGGAGCACCACAGGTGGGCCAGGTCGACCTCGGCCCACGTGTAGGAGACCGCCGGGTCGATCAACGCGGGCAGCCCCTCCTCGGTGGCGAGGATGTTGTTCGCCCACAGGTCACCGTGGGTCAGGCAGGGCGGCCGGGGCGGCAACACCTCGGGCAGCCGCTCACACAGCCGTTCCAGGGCCCGCCGGTCGCGCTCATCCAGCGCCGCCCGGACACGCCGCTGCGGCAACCAGCGCAGCAGGCGGCGCCGGGCGAAGAACTCGTGTCCGTCGGCGGTCCACGCGTTCTCCTGCCGGCAGCGGCCGAGCCAGTTGTCGCGCTCCCAGCCGAACCTGTCGTGCACGGTCGTGGTGTGCAGCCGTGCGAGCGCGTGGGCGAACCGTTCCCAGAAGTCCTCCCGCGCCGGACGCGCCCGCAGGACCGACAAGACCAGCACGTCCCGCGTCGCCAGCACGACCCGGGGCGTGGCAAGCTCGCCGCGTTCCCGCAGAACCTCCAGTCCTTCGGCCTCGGCGGCGAACAGGTCGCCCGCGGGCACGTCCACGAACGACTTGACGAACAGCGGCGGCCCGCTGCGCCTGGTCGCCAGGCCGGCGAGCGCCGCCAGCCCGCCCTCGACCGGCTCCACTGCCGTGACATCGCTCAGTCCCGCGGCGTGCACGCGGTCCAGCAACAAGGAGGTGGGTGGCACGAGAAAGCACGCTATCGCAGCGCTGCCGCGCGCCCGGCCCCAGCCCCGGACGGCCTTTCGCCGCAGCGGCTGTCAGAGACTTCGATGGCTGAGAACCGAGGAGCCGGCGATCAGCCAGCGGCCCTGCTGGAGGACCAGGCCGAACCGGGTGCGCTCCTCGATGACCGTGCCGTCCTTGTAGTAGTAGTCGATCGTCGCTTCCACGCTCGACGGAGCTTGCGCCGTGACCGCCGAGACGCTGACTCGCTGGATCTGGGACCAGAAGCTGTCGTAACCGTCGCGGCCGCCGGCGTGGTTGGTCTGGTAGTCGGCGGTCATCCAGGTCCAGCCCTGATTCAGGTTGCCGGGCATCAGCCGGTAGTAGTCGACGATGGTCGAGACGAGCTGCGCTTCGAGCGGCTGCGATCCGGCGGGCGATGGTGCGGGCGTGCGGGAGGCCGGCGGCGTCGATCCCTGCGATGCGTGCGACGGGCTCTCGGTCGGCCTCGTCGCGGATGCGGACGGCCGGCGGGAAGCGGCGGGGGTGGTGCCGGAAGCCTTCACTCCTGACCCGCTTGCGCCGCCGCCGAACTGCCGGGCGAGAAGGACCGCCCCGACGGCTGACAGCACCGCCACGATCAACGCCGCGGCAAGCACGCGCCGCGCCCTGCGCGAAGGGCGCGTACCGCTGTCGCCGGGCTCCGGCTGCCCTACGAGTCCGGGCGTATGATCGTCTGCCGGTTCCGCGACGGGCTGTTCCACGGGCTTCGTAGGTTCCAGCGACTGCGCGGGCAGGACCGCGTCCGGCTCCGTCTCCACCTGCTCAAGCGCCCGCTGAACCTGGGGCATCGTCGGGCGCAGCGCGGGATCCCGCTCAAGCATCCACATCAGGACCGGCTCCAACGGGCCGGCTCGGCGCGCGGGGATGATTTCCTCGTGCACGATGCGATAAAGCAGCGCGACCGCGTTGTCGTCGGTGCCGAAAGGCGGCTGGCCTTCGACCGCGGCGTACAGGGTCGCGCCCAACGAGTAGACGTCGCTGCGAGCATCGGACGGTTGCCCTTGGGCCACCTCGGGAGCGATGTAGCCGAGGGTTCCCAGCAGCACGCCGCTGGCGGTGACCGTGGTGTCGCCGACGGCCCGCGATATGCCGAAGTCGGTGAGCTTGACGGCGCCGTCCCCGAGCAGGACGTTGCCGGGCTTGACGTCGCGGTGCACGATCCCGGCCTCGTGCGCGGCCGTGAGCGCGGCGGCGAGCTGAGCGCCGACGCGCGCGGCCTCCCGCGGCGCCAGCAGTTCCTCGGCGGCCAGCATCTGAGAGAGGCTGCGCGCCGCCATGAACTCCATGACGAGAAACGGGCGGTTGTCGTGATCGACGACGTCGTAGATGCCGATCACGTTCGGATGGTGCAGCCGCGCCGCGATCCTCGCCTCGCGCATCGCCCGGCGCGCACCGTCATCGCTCTGCATCGCGCTGACGGCGGAGCGAAGCGGCAGCTCCTTGAGTGCCACGGTCCGGCCCAGTAACTCGTCGCGCGCCTGCCAGACCACGCCCATGCCGCCCTTACCGATCTGAGCGATGAGCCGATAGCGTCCCGCGATCAGATCGGCAGTCTCAGTCACGACCGGTCCAAGAGTGTGCTCCGGATATTTAGGCCTCTTCCATCGAATAATCGGCTACCCGAGGCGCCATTGCGGAAACCGTCGCCGGACCGCCCCGTGAGGCACGCTTCGGACCGGCGACCGGCCACACACGATACGGCTTCCCGCCGAGTGAATCAATTTGTTGCAATCCGCGATGGCCGACGGCCTGACGGCGCGGCAGGCCGGGCCGTCGGCTGAACTCGGGCCGCCGCGGCGGCGATCAGAGCAGACCGGCCGCGCGGCCGGCCGCCACCGGCACCTGATCCTCTGTCGCGGGGCTGCGCACGGCCGCGTACAGCAGCCGCGGATCCGGGAGAGGTCCGGCGGCATGGCGCACGTGCGGCATGACCCGACGCCCCGACACCTTCGCCAGCGTGATGCGCACCAGGCCGTCGGTCGCGCCGCAGACCCAGGGCGCCGGGCCGTCCAGGAGGGCCCGCTGCTGCGAGAGCGGATCGGTCACCAGCGTGGCGCGCCCGAGAACGCACACCGACCAGGCCCACTGGGTGGCGAGGTCCATATGGTCGACCTCGAACGCGACCACGGCGCCGCGCGAAGCCTGGGCGATCGACCACAACGACCCGGTCCACACCCACACCTCGTTATCGCGCAGCGTGTAGTTGACCGGGGCGACGGCCGGCAAACCCGCGCGGGTGTACACCAGGCGCCCCACTTCCTGGGTTTCCAGCAGCCTCATCGCTTCCCCGCGACTGAGTATCTCTAGACCATTGCTGTCAATCTCCATACGCTCAACGGTCCGACTCCTGTGCGCGCCGCGGCAGGGACACTCGTCCCGACTCGACCGGACCGAGGTCACTGCGGCGGTGCCGGTGCGGCGACCGCCAGCGCTCCTTCCGCCGACGCAAGGTGTACACGCACCTACTTTTCGTGACAAGCACCGAGCTTGGCGCACACGCATCCCACAGCCGCGGCGCTCACAAGCCGCCACCGACGAACAGCGGATCATGCCGGGCCGACGTGCCCTTGGGCGGCAGGCAGCGGCTCGCATAGCGTGAATGCATGATCACGTACCCGTCGATCGACGCCGAGGCGGCGCGGCGGTTCGCGTGCCGCGTCCTGCTTCCGTTGCCGCAGCGATGGATACACACGCAGGCCGTGGCAGCGCAGGCCGCGGCCGTGGCGCGCGCGGTCGCCCCGCAGGATCGGGCACTGCTGCTGGCCGCCGCGTGGCTGCACGACATCGGCTATGCGCCGGCCGCCGCGCTCACCGGTTTCCATCCGCTCGACGGTGCGCGCCTTGCCGCCCGGTACAGCTGGCCACCACGCCTGACCGGGCTGATCGCCCACCACTCCGGGGCGCTGTTCGTGGCGCGGGTCTCCGGCTGGGACGAGCAATTGGCCGCCTTCCCCGACGAGGCGTCCCCGGTCACCGACGCCCTCGTCTACGCGGACCAGACCACCGCGCCGGACGGGCGAATGCTGCCCGCCGACGTGCGCATCGCCCAGGCACTGGCCCGCCACGGCCCCGGCTCGCCGCAACACGGCGCGGCCGCACACCGCACCCCCTACCTACTGGCCGCCGTCGGGCGCGTGCAAGCCCGCCTCTAGCAGCGGCCCACGGACCCTCCGTGACGTCGGCGGGTTCGACGCGGGGTCGGCGCGGGGTCGGCGCGGGGTCGGCGCTCGGCTCTCCCGCGCGGTGCCCGCCACCTGCATGGCCGAAGCCGCGTTGCAGGGCTTGTGTCCCCGTGTTGCGCTGATGACACTGCTTCGCGACTCGCCCGCCGCGTCGCCGGAGGTGGTGGTCATGAGAAGCGGAATCCACTCGTCGGGGCGGCGGTTCGCGGGCCTCGGACCGGTCACTGCGGCCGCGGGCTTCTTCGCACGTACAGAGATCACGTACTCGGGCTCGGGCTCGGGCTCGGACACGGGTTGCGACAGCGAGCCTGGGGCGATGTGCACCTGCGACTCCGAGTCGCCCAGTCTGGCGAACGCGGCGGTGCAGGTCGCGCGAACAGCGGCCCCGCCGCCGCCATCGTCACCGCCCGGCGGTACCCGGGAACCCACGATCGCCGAGCGCTGAGATGACAGAGAACGCGGTGCGCTGCCGCAACGGCCATCCGATATCGGCCGGCCGGGCCGGGGCGGCGTTCTGCGCGATCTGTGGCGCGCCGATGCTCACCACGTGCCCGAACGGCCACCGGGTCCGGGCCGCTCGGCACTGCGGTGTGTGCGGGAGTCCGATGCCGGCCGCCGGGATACAGCAGGTGGAGTCAGATACGGTTCCCTTCGCGCTGGAGCAGGCTCCCGACCATGGCGCCACCGGCAACGCCACCAGTCCCTGGGATGTCGGCGCCTGGGATATCGGCGCCCGGGATGGCGGCCCCTCGGACATCGGTGGCTCCCCGAGCAGTCCGCAGGATCCGTCCGCTACGCAGTACATCGAGTCCCCCTCGCGCCTCCCCCGGCGCCGCTCCGCCTTCGTCGCCCTCGGTGTACTGCTCGCTGCCCTCATCGGCGCCGCCGTGTACTTCGGCCTCACCGGCTTCGGCCGCAGCAACCCGGTGAATGCGGCGTCGTCGGTGACGCCGCCCGCTGCCACCGCCGCGCCACCGGTGGACACCACGACAGCGCAGCAGCCGTCTACGAACACTGATACGGGGGCGGCGTCTTCGGCCCCGAGCACCGCACTGTCGGCCGGCGTCCCACAAGCCCCGGTCACCACCGCGACGCCCACGGCGTCAAGCCCCGAAACAGTCGTCCAGGCGTATTACGACGCCATCAACGCCGGCGACTATCCGCTCGCCTGGTCCCTGGGCGGCAAGAACCTCGGACACGGCTCCTACGCGTCGTTCGTACAGGGGTTCGCCACCACCAGTTCGGACGCGGTGACCATCGTCTCGACCAGCGGCGACATCGTCACGATCCAGCTCGACGCGACTCAGACGGACGGCACACACCGCCATTTCGCCGGCACATACACCGTGCGCAACGGCACGATCGTCGCCTCGCAGATCCAAGCCCAGCCATGAACTGCTCGCCGCCGCCCGTCAGCCGACCCGCGCCGCCCGTCAGCCGACCCGCGCCGCCCGGTGAGCGGCGAGCCCCGAACAAGACCCGAGGAGCGTGACCGATCATGCCGGAGACCTTGTTCTGCCCGCGTTGTCACGCGGCAGCTACCACGGAGGATGCCTTCTGCACGACGTGCGGGGCGAAGATCGATCCATACGGGCCGGCGCAGCAACCGGCCTTCCCTCAAGCCGTCCCGGTGGCCGCGGGCCCCGGTGCGCAGTCCGTCCGCAGCGAACCGACCGCCGCCGCGGCCGGCGGGAACTCGGGCGGCCGGGCCTACCCATCATCGCCTTACGGCCTGCCGCCGAATCAGTCCCATGATCATTCCTGGAACACCGCCGAGGCCGGCACCACATCCAGACCTGGACTCCTCGCCGGTCTGTTCGATTTCCGTTTCCTGGCGTTCGTCACGCCGAGGATCATCACCATCCTCTACGTACTCGTACTGATCGGCTTGGTGCTGACCTGGCTCTTCTTCGTCGTCAGCGGATTCGACGTCAACTCCGGGCTGGGCGGCCTCGCGCTGGTCCTCGGCCCGCTGGTCGTCCTGTTCTGGCTCGCAGTCTGGCGGGTGACGCTCGAACTCATGCTGGTTCTCTTCCGGATCAGCGAGGATCTGCACGCCATGAGGGAGCAGCAACGCGCCGCGCGGTGAGCACACCGGATCCGGTCCGCACCGGTCAGGACTCTCGCGGCGGGAATCCGGACGTCCGTCCCTGGACGGCGCCGGGAATCCGGCGTTGTGTTGTAGCTGGAACCAGATCGCGCCCGGCCCGGCTCATGGGTAGGCGCCGGGCCGGCGTCCGCAGACAACCTCCACTCCAAAGGAGGCGGTCACCATGACCACCCCGACCAGCCAACCCAGGATCGAGCAGCACCCGGACCTGCTCGAAATGCGCGCCCGCTTCGAGCGCGCCACCACCACCCCGACCGTGCAGGGCGCCGAGGCGCTCGGCATCCTCACCGGCCTGTACCTGGCCGCGTCCCCGTGGATCGCAGGCTTCAACGGCCTCTCCACCCTGGCGGTCAACAACCTGATCACCGGCATCGGCTTCGCGCTGCTGATGGCCGGCTTCGGCTCGGCCTACCAGCGCACCCACGCCATGGCCTGGGCCGCGACCGTCATCGGGCTGTGGACGGTCATCAGCCCGTGGGCCGTCGCCGGAAGCGTGCACACCACCCGCACCATCACCAGCAACTGCATCACGGGAGGCGTGGCCACGCTGCTCGGCCTGGTCGTCGTCGGCACGGCCATGAAAGGCCGCAGCCGCATGCGCGCGGCCGACCGCACCAGGAGGCACCCGGCCGGCTGACCACAGCCGATACATACGGCGACGCCCGTCTCAATGTACCGCGACAGCGGAAGACCGAGACGGGCGTCGCTCTGGAATCCGTCATCCCGGCGATCACACCCGGGCGGCGACTGCGCAACTACCCGCGCAGCTGATGATCAACGGACGCGGTCACCAGTTCGACGGCTCGCCGGGCCGCCGCCGGCACCGCGGACGCGACCAGCGCACTGAGACCGGGGCCGTAGCCGAAGTCGCGCCCGACGACGGCGAGCACGACCAGCACCCGGGGCAGGCGGTCCAGCGCCCGGGCCAGCTGGACGGTACTGCCCAGGCTGACACTGTGGGAGCTGGCCGTCGCGGCGGTCAGCCCGGCCGCCTCCTCGCAGCGCAGTTCGTGGCAGTAGCCCGGCGGATCCGTGGGCGAGAGCACCGCATCGATCACGACGGCCACGTCCGCGCCCGTCCACAAGTCGATCAGGCCGGTGGGCTCGCCGTCGGTGACCGCCAAGGTGACCTCGGCGCCGACGGTGCCCTCCTCGCGCAGCAACTGCACCACGGCCGGGCCGAACCCGTCGTCGTGCCGCAGGTCGTTGCCGATCCCGATGACGACGCACCGCCTGGGCGCGCCGGGCGGCACGGAGCCGGCGCTCATGACCGGTCCACGGTCAGGTCCAGGAAGTGCGTGGCGCAGGAGATGCAGGGATCGTAGTTACGGATCGCCTGCTCGCAGTCGTGGGTGAGCTGATGGTCGGACAGGTGGAGGCGGTCCGCGACGAAGCGGCGCAGGTCCTCCTCGATGCTGGCCTGGTTCTGCGAGGTCGGCGGCACGATGCGGGCGGAGGTGATCAGGCCGTCGGCGTCCAGCGCGTAGCGGTGAAAGAGCGTCCCGCGCGGAGCCTCGGTGGCGCCGTACCCGGTCGCCGCGCGCGGCTGCACATCCACGTAGGGCACGGCGGGGGGCTCGTATTCGTCGATCAGGCGAAGCGCTTCCTCCACCGCGTACACCACCTCCACCGCGCGTACCAGGATGCTGCGGTAGGGGTTGTCGCAGCGTTCACCCAGCCCGATGTCGTCGGCGACCTGCCGGGCCAGCGGCGAGAGCCAGGCCCGGTTCAGCGTGTAGCGGGCCGCCGGGCCGGTCAGGTAGCGGCCCCGGCCGGCCAGGTGCGCGTGCAGGGCGGTGGAGTGCTCGATGTGTTCCTCGATGACGTGTTCCTCGAACGCCGTGACCGGAAAGGCCAGGCCGCCCGTGGTCACCACGCTGCCGCGCTCGATGGCGTAGCGGCCGGGTTCGCTCAGGGCCAGCATCTCGTGGTCGTGGTGGAAGTCGGGGAACTCGAATCCCGCCACCCACCGGGCGGTGTCCAGCGCCTGGTCCAGCGCGACGCGCAGCTTGGCCGCCAGGGCGGTCATCTGCTGCCGGGACGGCGCCCGGTAGAAACCGCCGATGCGCACGTTGATCGGGTGGATGGCCCGGCCGCCGACCACCTCCATGATCTCGTTGCCGACCTTCTTCAACGCCAGCCCGCGCTCCACCACGTCACGGTGGTCCTTGGCCATGTCGATCGCGCTGGGATAGCCGAGGAAGTCCGGCGCGTGCAGCAGATAGATGTGCAGCACG
Source organism: Actinocrinis puniceicyclus (assembly GCF_018283645.1). Lineage (GTDB taxonomy): Bacteria > Actinomycetota > Actinomycetes > Streptomycetales > Catenulisporaceae > Actinocrinis > Actinocrinis puniceicyclus. The sequence continues at coordinate 18,409 of NZ_JAGSXH010000055.1, forward strand.
TGGCTTTCGATCCACTCTCCGCAGTACAGCAGCCGGCGCAGGTCGGCGACGGCGCCGTCGACCTGCACGCCGCAGGCGTCCTCGATCGCCGCGCAGGCGCTCATCTGGTACGCCACCGGGCAGATGCCGCAGATACGGGCCGTGATGTCGGGCGGCTCGGTGTAGCGGCGGCCGCGCAGGAACGCCTCGAAGAAACGCGGGGGCTCGTAGATCTCCAGGCGGACCTGCTCGACGGCGCCTGCGCGGACCCGCACGTGCATCGCGCCCTCGCCCTCCACACGGGCGAGGGCGCGAACGTCGAGCGTGCGATCGGGGCGGTGGGTCATGACGCCTTCCCTCTGGTGGCTACCCGGGACAGTTCGATGAAGGTCGGCGCGCTGACGTTGAACGTGCGCGCGGCCCGCTGGATGTCGTCATCCGACATGCCCGTGGCCCGCAACAGCCCCGCCTGCGCTTGCGGATTGGGGGTGTCCATCGGGCCGAAACAGCCGTAGCAGCCGCGGTTGTGCGCGGGGCACAGCGCTCCGCATCCGGCGTGCGTCACCGGGCCGAGGCACGCGGCGCCGTGCGCGACCACGACGCAGACGTTGCCGCGCTGTTTGCACTCGAAGCACACGCTGTGCGCCGGGATGTTGGGCTTGCGCCCGACCAGGAGCGCGGTGATGACCTCCAGCAGCTGACGCCGGTCGACCGGGCAGCCGCGCAGCTCGAAGTCCACGTCCACGTGCGCCGAGATCGGGGTGGAGGTGGCCAGGGTGGAGATGTACTCGGGATGGGCGTAGACCACCGAGCGGAACTCCTCGACGTCCGCGAAGTTGCGCAGCGCCTGCACCCCGCCCGAGGTCGCGCAGGCCCCGATCGTCACCAGCGTGCGCGAGTCCTCACGCACCCGGCGGATGCGTTCGGCGTCCTCGGCGGTGGTGATGGAGCCCTCGACCAGGGAGACGTCGTAGGGGCCCGGCAGCACCTCGCGGCTGGCCTCCAGGAAGTGCGCCACCCGGACCCGGCCGGCCAGGGCCAGCAGTTCGTCCTCGCAGTCCAGCAGGGTCAGTTGGCAGCCGTCGCAGGAGGCGAACTTCCACACGGCCAGTGTCGGCGCGTCCATCACAGCTCCCGTATCCGCATCAGCTCCGAGGCCCGGTCGTAGGTGACCACGGGCCCGTCCCGGCACAGCAGCAGCGGACCGAGCTGGCAGTGCCCGCACCAGCCCGCTCCACAGCGCATGGTGCGCTCCAGCGACACCTGGATCCGCTGCGTCGGCACCTCCAGCGCGATCAGGGCCTGCGCCGCGTACCTCATCATGATCTCCGGGCCGCAGATGAACGCAGTGGTCTGGTTCGCGCCCGGTGCGGCGGGTTCCAGCAGGGAGGTCACCACGCCGACGTTGCCCTGCCAGCCCTCGCCGGGCCGGTCGACGGTGACCGCCACCTCGACGCCGCGTTCCCGCCACGCCTCCAGCTCGTCCGGGTAGAGCAGGTCGGCCGGAGAGCGGGCCCCCACGAGCAGCACCAGACGGCCGTAGCGCGACCGGTCCTCGAGCGCGGCGAGCAGCACGGGCCGCAGCGGCGCCAGTCCGATGCCGCCGGCGATGATCAGAAGGTCGTGGCCGATGGCCGACGCCAGGTCCCAGCCGGTGCCGAACGGGCCGCGCACCCCGATCAGCTGGCCGGGTCGGACGGCACACAGCGAGCGGGTGACCGCCCCGACCGCGCGCACCGTGTGTTGCAGCCGCAGGGCGGCCGGGCCGCCGCCGTCGCCGCCGCTGCTGCCGAGTCCGCTCAACGAGATCGGCACCTCGCCGATGCCGAAGGCGGTCAGCATCGAGAACTGGCCAGGCGCGAACAGCGGCAGCGGGTCGGCCTGGGCCGCCAACTCCATGGTGACCGTGTCGTAGGTGTCTTCACGCCGGGATACGACCCGGTAGAACCGGGGAACCGCCGGGTCGGCGTGTTCGGCCTCGGCCGCTTCGGTAAGCGTGGTCACCGTGTCCCCTCGCTTTGCGGCGATTCGGCGCGGCGCGCGTCTGTGTCGGCCGCTTCGTCAGGCGAGGCGTAGAGGTCCAGCATCCGCAACCGAGTCGCCTGCAAACGCTCGATGATGACCGGGGTGAAGCAGCGCAGTATCGCGTAGCCGAACGCGGGGTCCGCCTCGCAGCGTCGCCGCACCGCCGCCGCGTCGAACGCGATGGCCTCGACGTCGTCGCGGGCCTGGGCGCCGAAGTGCCACCGGTGTGGCGGGTACAGCCACGACCAGCCCAGGACCGTGCCGGCGGACAGCGTCTCCACGGTCTGCTGCCCGCGGCCCGGCACCCATATGTCCAGCGCGACGCTGCCGGTTTCGATCAGCCAGAACCGTTCCGCGGCCGCGCCTTCGGCGAAGACGCGTTCGCCGGCGGCGAAGAGCACCGGCCAGGCGTCCTCGGCCAGCAGCTCACGCTGGGGCGGTGCGAGCGCGGCGAGGAAGGGGTGGGCCGCCACCCGCGTCTGCATCTGGGCTGTCATCGTTCGCTCCGATTCCGCTCAGTCTTCTTTGATGCCGACAGCCTCGGCGTCGGCTGTTTCGCCGCCGGCTGCATCGAGGACGGACGGGGGCCGCAGCGCGGCGAGTGCGGCGGCCTCCTGCGTGATGTCGATTCCGACGGGGCACCACACGATGCACCGGCCGCAGCCGACGCAGCCGGAGGAGCCGAACTGCTCGTGCCACGTGCCCAGCTTGTGGCTGATCCACTGCCGGTAGCGGCTCTGTCCGCTCACGCGCACCTCGCCGCCGTGCATGCCGGTGAAGTCCAGGGAGAAGCAGGAGTCCCACACGCTCCAGCGCTCGGCGTGGTCCCCGGTCAGGTCCGTGACATCCTCGGTGGCGGTGCAGAAGCAGGTGGGGCAGACCATCGTGCAGTTGCCGCAGGTCAGGCAGCGTGAGGCGACGTCGTCCCAGTGCGGGGACTCCCGGCTTTCCGTCATGAGGCGCGGCAGGTCCACCTCGGGCATCGCGCGGCCCATCTCGGTCGCCGCCCGCTTCACCGCCGCCTGTGCTTTGTGCACGGTCGCGTCGTCGGCGGGGCGCTGGGGCAGTTGCGCGAGCAGCCGGGCTCCGGCCTCGGTGCCGCTGCGCGCCACGAACCGGTGATCGTCGCCGTCGACCAGTTCGGTCAGCGCCAGATCGTAGCCGCTCTGTGCGTCCGGGCCGCACCCCATCGAGGCGCAGAAGCAGGTCGCGCCGGGCTCGGTGCACTCCACCGCGATCACGAACGCGCCGTCGCGCCGCCCGCTGTAGACGGCGTCGGCGTGCTGTCCGTGGGAGAGCACGCGGTCGAGGACGCCGATCGCGCGCACGTCACAGGGGCGCACCCCGAGCAGGGCGTACCGGGGTTGCTCGCCGGCCCCGGAGACGGTCACGGCGTCCGCGGTGCGGTCGGCCGACCACATCCTGGCCCGGGGCGGGTGCAGGAAGTTCTTCCACGACTGGGGTCCGGCCGAGTGCCCGAACGCGGCCGTGTCCGAGCGCCGACGAACCCGGTACTGGCCGGCCTCAGTCTCCACGCCCCACCCGTAGGGCAGTTCGGCGGCCGACTCCAGTTCGGAAAGAACGATGGCGCCGTCACGCACGGTCGGCCCGACCACGGTGTAGCCCCATGCCCGCAGGGCGGAGAAGAGCGCGGGCAACGCGTCCACGCCGATCACCACGGGCTCAGGCGCGCACACCGTCACGACGCCGGGGTTCGAGCCTTGCTGCATTAGCGGGTCCCCTTTCCGCAGTTCTGTCAGGTCACCAGCAGCACGTCGCCCCGATTGCCGCGACACGGCGCCACTTCCAAAGCGTGATCGCCGCGGGCATCGCCCGGCAGGGCCGAAAGGCCCGCACCGCGAGTACGAATTGCGCTACGGCTCCGGCGCGGGACGCCGCCGGCCGATCGGCTGGTCACCACGGGCAGCGCGGACCGGCCACCGCCGTGAGCTCGGTGGCGGCTCGGGGGGTGTCAGCGCGGTGAGTGTCAGCGCGGTGAGTGTCAGGGCTCAGGGTTGCCCTGTGCAAAGCCGCGACGCCTAGGACGTCTCAGGAAGCTGCAAAGGCTGTGGGTGCGTGCGGACGCGGATCACTCGCGGGCGTCCCGGCTGCGGCCCGCGGCAGGGCCTCGCCCTCGCGCGTCAGCAGCCGAGTCAGCGCGTCAGTGGCCTCGACCCGGTCATGCCGGCGGCGCTCTGCCCCTCGCCGTGACACGGCACGCCGCGGATGCCGCTATCATTGCATAGTGCAATAAGAAGTCCATCGAGTTGACTTGCCTGACCCACCAGCCCAGCGCGCGCGAGGAAGGACGAGGGGACGCGCCACCGTCCCGCAGACGCCATGAGCTTGAAGATCGACGGCGGCCGTGACGCGTTCCGCCGACGCGCGTGCGTCGGCGGGTGCCGCGTCGGTCGGGCCGCAGGAACGCAGGGGCGGGAACCGGCCGTTGCGTCGCGGGTCGGCACGACAAGATCGCAGCTCACGGTGGCCCCGTGCGCAGTCGAGCAGGTGCGGGCGGCGAGACGCGACGCGCCGCCGCCTTCCCTGTTCAATGAGCCAGAGGGGGTGCGCGAGCCGGGCGATGAGGATCCGGACCGCCGCTGCCGGGCCAGCCGCGCGGTCACCACCGCCATGACGCGGGGCGAGCGTGCGTCGATCTCCTGCGCGGCCCGCGACGGACGCGAGGTACCGATGCAGAAGTGTGAACTCAGCGCCGGTCGGCGGATTCGTTGCACGGTGCAAGACCAGGCAGCGCCCGTTCCGCCGCGGCCGCGGCGCGGCGGGTCAGTGCCAGCCGGGCAACCCCGGCACGTCGTTGGGTGGCTCGCCGCCGGCTTCGGTGAACTTGCGCAGCGCGGTGATCAGGTCCTCGCGCGCCTGCGGATCCAGCGCCTCGACGATCGCGGCCATCTGCTTGCGGCGGTTCTCGGTCACCTGCCGAACCACCTCCCAGCCGGAGGGCGTCAGCCGCAACCGGACCTCGCGGCGGTTCTTGGGATTCGGGATCTTCTCCACCATGCCCGAAGCCGACAGCCGCTCGACCATCCGCAGGGCGGTGGACGGATTCACGTCAAGGTTCTCCGCCATTCGCGCCAAGCTGCTGGGGCCCTGCGCGTCGAGCACGACGAGCATCCGGTACTGCGGCAGCGTGAGGCTCTCCTCGACCGCCGCCAGCGACCGAGCGGCGATCGCCACCAGCAGGCGCGAGGCGGTCAGCAGTTCGCCGATCACCCGCTCGCTGTCCTGATCCACCGCCCCGCGCGGTGTCCACGATGTCGGCATGCGCACCTTTCTACCGGGAACCACCGCCGCCCGCCATGCAATCGCTCTACAGCCCGCCGGAGTGTCCATGCCTAACCCAACGCCAAACACTATAAGCGCTCGGCGTTCGAAAACCGGAGCGGAGCGCCAAGACCGCGGTACACGTCCACTGCGCGCTCCGGCGACCGGCGTGCCGGCCGTCGGCAGCCCGATGCGACGCGTGCTGCCGGCGCTTCGCGAGTCGAACGGCGGTCTGGCGGTGCTCGCCGTGACGGTCGGCGCCGGGGCGGGTGCGGGCGCGATCGCCTTCCGCTGGCTGATCCGCACGTTCACGCTGCTGCTTTCCGGGCACGCCGACTATTCCGCGGCAGGGCACGCGGCCAACCCGCACATCGCGCTCCTCGGTCGGTATTTCGTGCTGTTCGCGCCGGTGCTGGCCGGGCTGCTCTACGGTCCGCTGGTGGCGCGCTTCGCCCCGGAGGCGCGCGGGCACGGCGTGCCGGAGGTCATGTACGCCGTGGCCCGCCGCTCCGGTCGGATCGGCCCGCAGGTGGCGGTCGTCAAATCCCTCGCGTCCGCGCTGTGCATCGGCGGCGGCGGCTCGGTGGGGCGCGAGGGACCGATCGTGCAGATCGGCTCCGCGCTCGGTTCCACTCTCGGGATGTGGCTGCGCGTGGCCCAGTTGCGTTTGCGCATCCTGGTGGCGTGCGGCGCGGCCGGCGGCATCGCGGCGACCTTCAACGCCCCGATGGCCGGGGTGTTCTTCGCGATGGAGCTGATCCTGCGGGACTTCACCGCGCAGTCCTTCGGCATGGTCGCCCTGGCCTCGGTGACCGCCAGCGTCATCGGCCGCACCGCGTTCGGCGACACCCCGTTCCTGCACCTGCCCGCCTTCCACGTCCAGCACCTGGGCCAGTACGCCCTCTTCGCGCTGCTGGGCCTGCTGGCCGGCGTGGTCGGCGTGGCTTTCACGCGGGTCCTGTACGCGGTGGAAGACCTCTGCGACGCGGTGTCGCGGGTGCCGGCGTGGGCGCGCCCCGCGGTCGGCGGCCTCGCGCTCGGCGCGCTGCTGCTGGTCCTGCCGCAGATGTACGGCGTCGGCTATCCGGTGCTGGCCAACGGCGTCTACGGGACCTACTCGGTCGTGTTCGTCCTGGTGCTGATGTTCGGCAAGATGGTGGCCACCAGCCTGACCATCGGCATCGGTGGCAGCGGCGGGGTGTTCGCGCCCTCACTGTTCATCGGCGCCATGTTCGGATCCGCCTTCGGCCAGACCGCAGGGCACCTGCTGCCCGCGCTGGCCGGGCCGCCCGGCGCGTACGCCCTGATCGGCATGGGGGCGGTGTTCGCCGGATCCGCCCGCGCCCCGATCACCGCCGTGGTCATCATGTTCGAACTGACCGGCGACTACACCGTGATCCTGCCGCTGATGGCCGCCATCGCGCTGGCCACCGGTGCCAGTGCCCTGATCTCCCGGGACACGATCTACACCCTCAAGCTGCGGCGCCGCGGCATCGACCTGGACGCGCCCGTTCCCGCCGCCCTGCTGCCCGGCCGCACCCTGCGCGACGTGATGGAACCGGCGCCCACGCCGTTGCCCGAGGACACACCGCTCCACAAGGCCGAGGACCGGCTCTCCCGGGCTCGCCACGGCGCACTGCCCGTGGTCGGATCCGACGGCGAATACATGGGCGTGCTGACCGCTCAAGCCGCCGCCGGAACGCTCACCGACGAACGCCGGGCCGACATGACCGCCGACATCCCGGTACGGGAACTGATTTTCCTGCCGCACGTCGTGACGCTGGAAACCCCGCTGCACGAGGCGCTGGACGCCCTGGTGGCCGCCGAGCAGTCCGGGCTGCCCGTCCTGGACGAGAGCGGCCTGCGGCTCGCCGGCTGGATCACCCACCAAAGCCTGCTCGCAGCCGTCCACAAGGCCCATGCCGTCACGCGGACGGTGTCCTGAGCCGGGCGGGCGGGTAGTGCGCATACCGCCTTTCAACGTTCTCGAAATCGCAGTGCACACGGAGGAGAAGCGAACCGATGGCCGACGCCGCAAAGGGATCCACCGAAGAGGGATCCGCTGAAGAGAACCGCGCCGACAAGGGATCCGTGGACAACGGATCCCCCGACAAGAGCGTGCACAAGAGGCCGGGGCCGGTCGCACGCGCGCTGCTCAGAGCGCCCGGCCGGCTGTACGACCTGCACGCCGGATGGCTGCTCGACCACCGCTTCATCCGCCTGACGCACCTCGGGCGCCGGTCGGGCCGACGGTACCGGACCATGCTCGAGGTGGTCGCCACCGACCCGTCGCGTGACGAGGTGTACGTCATGGCCGGTCTCGGCGAGCGCGCCGACTGGTACCGCAACCTGCGGGCGGGCGGCGCGGTCGAGGTCGCGATCGGCCGGCGCCGCTACGCACCGGTCTACCGGGTGCTCGGCGAGCAGGAGGCCGCCGACGTGCTCACCCGCTACGAGCACGACCACCCGCTGGCCGCGCCCGCCGTGAGGCGCGCGCTGACATGGCTGGTCGGCTGGGATTACGACTCCTCCCCGGGCGCGCGGCGGCGGCTGGTGCACCAGGTGCCGATGATCGGTTTCCGCCCGGCGCAGGAGGACGAACCCGCGCGCGGCGACGAACCGGCGCAGGGCGAAGACGCGCGTTCGTAGCGCCGTCAGGCGCCGTCACCGCAGGCGGCGTGCGAGGGTCGCGGCGCCGCCTCCGCGCAGGTGGCGCACGCCCTCGCCGCGTCCGGTGACGGCGAGCATGAGGTCCTCGGCGCTGCCCAGGACCAGGGCGCCGCGCCCCCAGCCGAAGTCGAGGTCGTCGGCTTCGAGGCGCAGCCCGTCGAGGCAGCCGCGCGGCACGAGCGTGGGGCCCGGGGCGCCGGGCGGAATCTTGAACGCGACGAGGAACCGCAGCGCGATGCCCAGACGCTCCGGCGGCGTGTCCCGCTTGATGCCGAGCGGCCGGCGGATGTCCAGATGGTGTACCAGCAGGTCGGTCAGCGGCGCCTCAGGCCCCTGACCCGGCGGGGTGAAGCGGGAGTCGGCCAGCCGCCGCAGGTCGGCGGCGAGCCGCGCGGACGGATTGGCCGCCCAGCGGGCGGTGAGCTTGTCGTTGGCGCGGTCGAAGCTGCCGCGCGCGAGCATCAGGGTGCGCAGGAACTCCGCGGGTTTGACCTGAAGCACCATCACGACGTGCGCCGCCACATCGTGCACACGCCAGCGGTGGCACAGGCTCGGCGCGCTCAGCTGCGCCGAGCGCAGCTCGTCAAGCACATCCGCCAGTGCGCGCCGTTCGTCGGCGACCATCTCGAAGACGTCCACGCAGTGACGGTCGCACGAGGCGCTGATCTATCGCTGACCACCGGCTGACTGCCGGCTGACTGCGGCGGTCCCCGGACAGCCGTACGGGCCGGAAAGATCCGGCCCGTACGACGCCGAGCTCATGTCCCACGCTGCTGTCGGCTACCGGTGGTCGGGGCCGACGGACTCGCGGGCCGGCTCGGGCGGCCGGACCGGGTTCGCGGCCGCGCCGCCGGGCAGCAGCCGGGCCAGGCCGGAGGGCAGCCACCAGTTCCAGCCGCCCAGCAGCCGCATCAGCGCCGGCACGAGCACCAGCCGGATCAGCGTGGCGTCCAGGGCGATCGCGGCCGAGAGCGCCAGGCCGAACTGCTTGAGCTCAAGCACGTTCGCGATCATGAAGCTGCCGAAGACGGCGACCATGATGGCCGCGGCGGCTGCGATCGGCCGGGCGGTGTGCTCGATGCCCGTGGCCACCGCGGTGGCGTTGTCACGGGTCTGCTGCCACACCTCCTGCATGCGGCGGATGAGGAAGACCTCGTAGTCCATCGACAGGCCGAACAGCATCACGAACACGCTGATCGGCAGGTAGACCTGGAGGAAGCCGACGCTCGTGAAGCCCAGCAGCCCGGAGCCGTGGCCCCACTGGAAGACCGCGACGGTCAAGCCCATGGCGGCGGCGGTCGCCAGCAGGTTCATCGCGACCGCCTTGACCGGCAGCACGACGCTGCGGAAGACCACGAGCAGGAACAGCAGCGAGAGTCCGAGCACGAGCAGCAGGATGTACGGGACCTTCGCGTTGGTCTCGTGGGTCAGGTCGAGGAAGACCGCGGTCGCCCCGCCCACCAGCGCGACCGTGCCGGTGTGCGCGGTGGTCTGCGGGATCACCTCGTCACGCAGATGCCGGACCAGGTCGGTGGCGGCCGAGGAGTCGATCGGCACCGACGGCACCGCGTCGATCAGGACCCGCCCGCCCACCTGCTGGGTGTCCACGGCGCTGACGCGCTTGTCCTGGCCGACGGTCGTGGCGAGCTGCTGCGCCTGCTGGAGGCCGCTGGGCGAGAGCGGGGTGTCGCCCGGCCCGGTGACGATCATCTGCACCGGCGAGACGACGCCGGGACCGAAGGAGTGCTCCAGCACCTGCTGAGCCTTGGCGGAGGGCTTGCCGGTCAGCGAGGCGGTGCCAAGGTCGATGCCGTAATGCATGTCGCCCACCGGCAGGGCGGCCAGCACGAGGACCGCGACGGCCGCGACGCCGGCGGTGACCGGGTGGCGCATGATCGTGTGCGCCCAGCGCGCCCAGCCGCCGCTGTTCTCCAAGGCACCCGGCTGGATGTCGGCCGGCTGGAAGCGGCGCGGCAGCGAGCCGCGGTTGACCCGGGCGCCGAGCATGACGAGCACCGCGGGCAGCAGCGTCCACGCGGCAGCCAGGGTACTGACGACCACGATCAGCACGGCGACGGAGATCTCCTGGAAGACCGAGGAGTTCACGATGAACAGCGAGCACATCGAGATCGCGACCACGACGCCGGAGAACAGCACCGTGCGACCGGAGGTGGCCATCGCGGAGCCGGCCGCCTCGGCGATCTGGTCGGCCTGGGCGCGGTGCTGCGGGCCGCCGCCCTTGCCGGTCACCCCGCGCCGGGCCAGTTCCTCGCGGAAGCGGCTGACGATGAACAGGGCGTAGTCGATTCCGATGCCGGTGCCGATCATCGTGATGATGGTCACCAGGAAGGCGTCGAAGTTGAAGGCGAGGGTCAGCAGGGTGACGATGCCGAAGGCCAGCACCAGCCCGGCCATGGCCAGCAGCAGCGGCAGCAGGGCGGCGACCACGGCGCCGAGGGCGAACAGCAGCACCGCCAGCGCGATCGGCATGCCGATGGACTCGGCGTGTTCGGAGTCGGCGTTCTCGACCGCGGTCAGGTCGTTCGTGATCGGCGAGTAGCCGGTCAGGTACGCCTGCACTCCGCCGGCGTCGTTCTTCACCGCGTCCTGCACGGCGTTCTGCACCTTGCCGGAGCGCGAGGTCAGCTGGCTGGGGCTGCCGTCGAGGCCGATCAGCGCGAGCGCGGCGTGGTGGTCCGCGGAGACCTGGTCGTGGGCCTTGGGGTCGAAGGGGCTGAGCACTCCCGCGACACCGGTCTGGCCGTGCGCGGCGGCCAGCACCTTGTCGACGGCCGCCCGCCCGGCGGTGTCGGTGATGTCGCCGGGGCTGTTGAAGACGATGACGTCCTGTTCGGCCCCTTCGCCGGCGAAGTGGCGCTGGAGCAGCGTGCCGACCTGTGCGGACTGGGAGCCGTTCACGCCGTAGTTCGGCCCGCCCAGGTGCGACTGCAGGACCGGGAAGCCGGCCATGCACGCGACCAGGATCGCCAGCCAGGCGATCAGGACCGCCTTGCGGTGGTGCGCCATTCTGACGCCCCATTGGTGTGCGCTCATCGTGGTTCTCCTGCCAGCAGGCCCAGCACGGCGGCTGCGGCCGGCTGGGTGTCGAGGTCGGGGTCGAGGACGAGGTGCAGGATCAGGCCGTCCAGCAGGGCGGCGATCGCGGCGGCGACACCGTCGGCGGGAACGCCGGCCGCCAGCGCGCCGCGCTGCTGGTCGCGGCGGACCAGGTCTGCCAGTGCCTTGCGATAGTCGTGCAGTTCGGCGGCGATAGGGGCGCGTAGCAGTGGGTCGCGCGCGGCCTGCCGGGCCGTTTCGAGCAGTTGTGCGACCGCGGGATCGGCCAGCCCGCCCGCGGCGTACCAGGCGAAGGTGCCTTCCAGCAGTTCGGCGACGCTGCCGGCCTGCGTGGCGAAGGCCGCGGGCGCGGCCAGCGCCTGCCGGGTGGCGGCCAGTGCCGCCTCGCGCAGTAGTTCCTCCTTGCCCGCGAAGTGGTAGCTCACGGCGCCGTGCGGCACCCCGGCGCGGGCCGCGATGGCACGGGTGGTGACCGCGCACCAGCCGCTCTCGGCGACCAGGGCGGCTGCGGCGTCCAGTAGTGCCCGGCGGGTCGCAACCCCCTGCTCCGCCGTGGACGGTCTTCGACCTGGGCGGTTGCGGCGAGTGCTCGGGTTGTCCATGCGGCCAATCGTACTCTGATCATTGCACCGTGCAAGGCTTTTTCGCTGCATTGTGCAAGGATTTTTCCGCGACCTTACAGTTCCCTGTGACCGGCCGACGACTCCCGCCGGGCGGTTCGGGGGAAGTCCGCGGTCGGACGGCCGAGGCGGGCGGCGAAGAACGCGCGGCCCGGCAGGGCGAACGCCGCTTCGAGACCCTCCCGCGCGTCGTCGTGTTGGATCAGGATGCTGAGTGGATGCAACACGAGATCGGCGCGGGTGGCGCTTAGCCAGTAGTCGGTCAGGTAAGCGCCCGCGCGCAGGACCTGCGCGGCGGTCGGCCGGTCCGACGGGAGGGTCAGGACGCTGATGGTCGGGGTGGCCTCGGCGATCGCCGCCAGCTGCCCGGCGAGCAACCGCGGGTATCCGAGGTGTCGCAGGGTACGCATCGTTCCCGGAGCCAGGGCGAACTGCATCAGCCGGCGGCGCGGCGGCGGCAGCGGACCGAACAGCTGCGCGAACGTGAAGCCGTCGCCGAGTTCGGCGGACTGCTGCGCCGAACGGATGTAGGAGTGGGTCTCGCGCCAGGCGTCCAGGTCGCTGAAGTCGCGGCCGCCGTGCCGCCGGATCAGGCCGGCGAAGCGCTTGCGCTCCCACGGGCTGCTCAGATGGCGAACGTGCACGCCCGCGCCGGTGCTCAGCGCCGTGCCGGTGCCGGTGCCGGTGCCGGCGAGAGCGGCGAGCACGGTCCGCTCCAGCGGTTCCCGCCGGTACGGCGCCCGGTTGGTGCGCCGGGCCTGCGCGGTCGCCCGCAGTTCGGCGACGCTCTCGGAGGTGTTCCCGCGGCCGGGGGCGCCTGGAAGCGAGTCGGGTACGAATTTCAGGACGCTGAGCGCGGTCCAGTGCCGCGGCCAGTCCGGGTGCAGAGGCGACGCGTCATGCGCGTCGCCGCCCGGCTCGTGCGGGGGGAGAAAGGTGTCCTGTGCAAGGATCCAGCCCTGCGCGGCCAGGGCCCGCACCAGCAGCTGTCCGTACAGTCCGCAGCTGAGCAGCATCTCAAGGCGGTGCGCCGGCAGCGCGGACAGCTGCCGGTCCCGGTCGAGGGCGAGCGCCAGGTACCGCTGCTCGCCGGCCGCGCTCTCCTCGCGCAGAACCCGCGCGGCGGCGCGGCGGGCCTGCGGGCCGGCCAGGTGCGCGAGCGCCCAGGGCTGGCAGTTGTGCGACGAGGGGCTCAGCGCCGCGATCCGGGTCGCTTCGCGCAGTGCGTCGGGGAACGGCACCGTGCGTGGTGCCGAAGTATCAGAGGACTCATCACGAGTCGGCGGGACGGTCCGCACGTGTCACGCTACTTCCATACGAGGGCCAGCGCGTAGCCGTCGACGTCGCGCGCCCAGCCGGCCAGCCGCTGGGCGTCGTACGCCTCGGGTTCGCGCCGGCGCAGGTCGGGGCCGGCGGCCCAGGAGAAGCGGCCGTCGGGCCGCCAACCGGTGAGGGTGACCTGCCGCGGGTCCATGCGCAGGCCGAGGCCGAACCGCTTGAGCACGGCCTCCTTGCACGCCCAGTGCAACGCCGGGTTCATCCGGTGCGCCACGCGGCCGTCGCAGGCCAGCAGGTCGAGCAGCGGCGGCGGCAGCGGCCGGGTGCGTTCCAGGTCGATGCCCAGCGGCCGGGGACCGCAGGCCGCGACGGCGAACTCGCCGGAGTGTGACAGGCCGATGCGCACCGGGGCGTTGACCGCGGGTCTGCCCGCCCGCGGCCCGGCGCGCACCTGGGCGACCCTGATGCTGCGCGGGCCGGGCTCGCGGCCGTGTTGCCGGTGCTGGTGGGCGCGCACCGCGCGGGACGCCGCGACGCGGCCCGCGACCCATTCCAGCCGGCGTTTGCGCAGCCACAGCGTGGCCGCGTATTCGGCTTCCCGCGGGTGCAACTCGCGGCGTTCGAGCGCGGTGCGCGCCGCGTCGCGCAGAGCGCCGAGCCAGGCGATCGAGACGACCGCCACGGTCAGCGGCCCCGGGGCATGGCACAGGTGCAGCGGACGCGCGGGATCGAGCACCAGCCCGCGCGCCAGGGCGGCGCAGGTGGCTTCGCGATCCGGCCGCCCGGTCACCGCGCGATGTCCGGCGGAAGCAGGAACGGATACGGACGTCGAAGCACGCTGCGATGCCAGAAGCGGTCGGCCTTGCGCAGCTGCTGGATCAGCTCCCACATGCGCGCGTCGCCGCGGTAGTAGGCGGAGACCTGCTCCGCGGTGATCGGCTCGCGCAGCCGGGCGTTGGCCAGCTCCAGGAAGGCCGGGATCAGCGCGTCGAGCCGCTCCTTGTGCAGGTTGCCGAGGAAGTCGAGCAGGACGCCGCGGGTCGAGTAGAACTTGTCGAAGATCGACTTGCTCATGGTCAGCCGCACGGCGTCGCGCAGCACCCACGGCAGGGAGGTGAGGAACAGCGGCACGTCCAGCTGTTCGCGTCCGCGCGCGTCGCGCAGCAGCGGCGTGGTCACGTCCAGGTAGGTCAGCTCGCCGTCCTGGTCGATCCAGTTGGCCGCCTGGGCGTCGAGGCCGAAGGAGGGCGTGACCGCGCGGTCGACGTGGTCGAGGAAGCGCTTGAAGAAGTCCACGGCCCAGGACTGCGGCTCGGTGTGCAGCAGCCGCGAGCACAGCCGGTCCGCGGGCAGCGCCTCCTGGACGCAGTACGCGACGATCCGCCCGTCCGCCGCCTTGCGCTGCCACAGCCGGGTGTGCGCGGCCCGGATGCCCGAGCGCTCAAGCCGGTCGAGGTAATCGGTCAGTGTGTGCTTGTAGCGTTCGTAGCGGTCCGCGGTGGGGAACACCGGCAGCCGCTTGCAGGCATAAGATCCCTGAGACGTGGTCAGCTTGAGCACCAGGGTGACCTCGCCGTAGCCGAGGACGTCGAGCGCGCTGTCGTCCGCGGAGCGCAGCGCCGCCTGCACCCGGTCTTCCAGGGCGTACAGCTCGTGGTTCGGCAGCGGAAACGACATGGCGCGGGACCTAGTCCTGGCCGAGGTCGGCGGACGCGTCGAACGCGGCCTGTCCGCGCGCCCAGGGGCGGCGGTAGAACAGCAGCCCGGTCAGCGCGGCGAGGGTCAGCAGCAACAGGCCGCGCGACGGACGGCGTGCCGCGGACGCGGCGCCGGCGGGCAGGTCGGCGAGGCGCTGCTCGACGGCGTCGGGCTGCGGCAGGAACTTGGCGATGCCGTTGATCACGTAGAGGGCGCCGGAGACGCGCTGCAACAGGGCGGTGCGCTGGACCATGGTGAGCTCCTCGCTGAGTGGGATTGCGGTGGTCGGGTCAGGCTGCGGTGAAGACGAGCACGGCGTTCTGGCCGCCGAACCCGAAGGAGTTGCTCACGGCCGCGCGCAGCGGACCGCGCCGCGCCGCGCCGGCGACGACGTCGAGCTCGATCTTCGGGTCCTGGTTTTCGAGGTTGGCGGTCGGCGGGACCAGGCCGTGCTCCAGCGCCAGGACGCTGAGCGCGGCCTCGATCGCCCCGGCGGCGCCGAGTGTGTGGCCGAGCACCCCCTTGGTGGAGGTGACGGCGGGGCCGGTGCCGAACACGGCGGCCAGCGCACCGGCCTCGACCGCGTCGTTGAGCGGCGTCGCGGTGCCGTGCGCGTTGACGTGGTCGATGTCCTCGGGGGCGAGGTCGGCTTCGCACAGCGCCTGCCGGGTGGCCCGCAGGACTCCCGCGGCCTGTGGGTCGGGCGCGGTGATGTGGTGCGCGTCCGCGCTGGCGCCGTAGCCCGCGAAGCGCGCGCGGATCCGGGCGCCGCGGGCGCGCGCCGCCTCCTCGCGCTCCAGCACCAGGATCGCGCTGCCCTCGCCGATGACGAAGCCGTCGCGGTCGGCGTCGAACGGGCGGCTGGCCGCGGCCGGATCGTCCCGGCGGCGGGAGAGGGCGCCCATCTGCGCGAAACCGGTGACGATCAGGGGGCTGACCCCCGCCTCGCTGCCGCCGGCCAGCACCACGTCGCAGCGTCCTGCCAGCAGCAGATCGCGCGCGGTGCCGAGCGCGGTAGCCCCGGATGCGCAGGCGGTGGCGGTGACCAGGTTCGGACCGGTGGCCTTCACGTCGATCGCCACGTTCCCGGCGACCATGTTCGGCACCAGCATCGGGATCAGCAGCGCGGAGACCGCGCCCGGCCCGTTCTCGCGCATGACCCGCTGCTGGCGCTCCCAGGTGGCCACTCCGCCCAGGCCGCAGCCGATCACGACGCCGACGCGGGCGCCGTCCCAGCCGGCCGGGTCGAGCCCGGCGTCGGCGAGCGCCTCGCGGGCCGCGGTCAGGGCGAGCTGCACGAAGCGGTCATGGATCAGCCTGCTGCGACCACCGACATGAGCGACGGGGTCGAACCCGGGCACGGTGCAGGAGAAGTCCACCGGCAGGCCGGCCAGCTGCGGGTCGGTGCGCGCGGCGCAGCGGCCCGCGCAGACCCCGTCCCAGGTGGCCTGCGCGCCGATGCCGGCCGCGGTGACCAGGCCCAGCCCCGTGACCGCGACCGCGGTCATGAGGCCGCGGCGGCGGCGTGCGCGCTGATCAGCTCGGCCGCCTTGGCGATGGTGTCGCGCGGGGTGGCGGCGTCGTCGCTCAGCTCCACGCCGAGCTCCGCCTGCACCACGAGCAGCAGCTCGACCATGAACAGCGAGTCGATCTCCAGGTCCTCGAAGGTGGCCTGCGGCGTGATCTTCGCCGGATCGACGTCGAACCGGTGCACCAGCAGGTCCACCAAGGCGTCGTACGAGTTAGCCATCGGGCGCTCCTTAGTCCGTGAGGTCGGGTGAGAAGTATCAGGCCGCTGTGATATCGGGCCAGGTCAGGGTGACCGAACCCCAGGTCAGTCCGCCGCCGAAGGCGGTGAGCAGGACCCGGTGGCCGGCGCGCAGGTCGCCGTCGGCGCTCGCCTGGTGCAGCGCCAGCGGGATCGAGGCCGCGGCGGTGTTGCCGACGTGGGAGATGTTGCTCACGGTGCGGCCGGGGGCCAGGCCGAGCAGGTCGGCGAGCCGGTCGAGGATGCGCTGGTTGGCCTGGTGGCACACCAGGCGGTCCAGGTCGGTGTGCTGCCAGCCGGTGCGTTCCAGCGTCGTGCGCACGGAGCGTTCCATCCGCTGCACGGCGTGCTTGAACACCTCGCGGCCCGCCATGGTGAAGTACTGGTCGTCCGGATCGCCCGGCTCGTCGCGGAGCCGCTGCTGCGAACCGCCGGCGCGCACCGTGATCAGGTCTCTGCCGTCTCCGTCGCTGCCGAGGTCGAACGCCTCCAGCGCGCCGGGCTCGCCGCCGCGGCCGGCCCGCAGCAGCACCGCGCCGGCGCCGTCGCCGAACACTGCGAAGGTGGCGCGGTCGCGCGGGTTGAGGATGCTGGAGAAGGTGTCCGCGCCGATCACCAGGACCCGGTCGGCCAGTTCGGCGGCGATCAGGCCCGCGGCGGCGGCGAGAGCATAGATGAAGCCGGTGCACACGGCGCCCACGTCGAAGGCCGCGGCGCCGGACAGCCCGAGACGGCAGGCCACCAGCGGCGCGGTGGCCGGGCAGGGCCGGTCGGGCGTCGTGGTGGCGACCACGACGGCGTCGGCGCCGCCCTGTCCTGAGGACTTGAGCGCGGCGCGGCCGGCCTCGACGGCGAGATCGGAGGTGGCGGTGCCGGGCGCGGCGAAGCGGCGCTGCCGGATGCCGGTGCGGGTGCGGATCCACTCGTCGGAGCTGCCGTTGAGCGCGGCGAGTTCCGCGTTGGTCACCACGCGGTCGGGCAGCGCGCAGCCCAGTCCGGCCACGACTGCGGCCCGGGTCACTGGGCGGCGCCCGGCGGACGGGCGCGGCGGGGTCTGGCCACGTGACGGCTCCTCGATGCGGTGGGGGGTGCGGCGACCAGTGTGTTTCCGCGTGCTGACCGAGCGCTGACCGATGGCTGACCATGGCCGCGGCACCCGGCGTATCAAAGGCCGGTCAGCGGCGGGTCGGCACCGGCGGCGGCCGGCGGCGGCGCCGGAACCGGCCGGCCCGGTGATACACGAAACGGTGAAAACGACACCAAAGTCATATTGGTCGGCAATCAGCCGAAAGAGAGCTTGCGCACCAAAAGACAGACTTATTCCGTTCCGCGAAATGCCCGGGATACCCGAATAATCCATCGCTCGTCCCGAGACACCGGAGGATGGGAATGGGCGCGGCATACGGCGAGGCGCGGGAACGGCCTCGCGGTGTTCGTCCGGCGCGGTGTTCGTCCGGCGCGGTGGGTTGTACTCGGCAGTCCGCGCGAGGCAGTTCACACGAGGCAGTTCACACGAGGAAGGCGGCGCGAATCAGGTGGCGCGAATGGAAAAGCCCGCGCGCGCCGTGTGGCGCCGCGGGCAGTCGGTTGTTTCGGTCTTCCGGGGGTTTGGCGCGGCTATTGCACCGCGACGCGGAATGCGTGCCGCTGCGCCCAGATGGCGGTCGGCTCGTCGAGCCGGGAGTCCTGGCACAGGATGTCGCAGTAGCGGTGCTTGAGCCGGTCGCTCGGTTCCAGGCCGAGTTGCTCGTCCAGCCGGCCGCGCAGCCGGTGGAACAGGTCCAGCGCGTCGCTGTGCCGGCCGACCCGGTAGAGCGCGAGCATGAGTTGTTCGTAGAAGCGCTCGTGCAGCGGGTGGTGCGCGACCAGTTGGCTCAGGTCCGCGATGGCCTGCCGGTTGTCGCCGACGGCCAGGCGGGCGCTGACGATGTCCTCCCAGACCGTCAGCCGCCGCTCGTCGAACAGCGCGGCGGCGCTGCGGCAGCGCAGCCCGTCGCCGGCGTCCAGCAGCGCCGGGCCGCGCCACAGCTCAAGGGCCTGCTTGAGGTGCGACAGCGCCCGGTCCGGATAGTCGTGCAGCAGCGCGGTGCCGCGTGCCGCCAGCTCGAGGAACCGGGTGCCGTCCACACGGTCCGGAGCGATGTCGAGCAGATAACCGTTGCCGACCGCGCGCAGCACCGTCTCCGCGGGCCCCTGGCCGGTCTTGCCGTCGAGGACCCGGCGCACCCGGGTGGCCTGGGCCTGCAGCGCGTTGCGCACGTTGCCCAGGGGTTGATCGGACCACAGTTCGTCGGCCAGGTCCACATGCGAGATCGCGCGGCCCGCCTCCAGGGCGAGCGTGGCGAGCATGGCGCGGACCTTGCCGGCTCTGATGCCGCGGGAATTCCCACCTGCCGTGACAGCGACTGTCCCGAGTATGTCGACGTACACGAGGCTCCCCAAATAGAGTCGTTTTCCCTTTCAAGATGGTCGAACCTTCGGCATTGGCCGAAATAACACAACGGTAAACTCGTCTTTCCCCGTTGTCCTCGACCGAGGCACAGATCGAACTCTTGCACGCTGCAATAGTAGTGTCAAGAGTGGCGGATGATAGAAAAGTAAACAAGAAATTCCGACCGGTCGGTGTGCACTGTTTGCGCAGCTTCAAGCGCCCCGCACGAGTCGTAGCGCGCACCAGGGCCTGGGCGCGCTACGGATTTCGTATCATGAGATCCATTATATAAACTGGTTCAGGCCATGACCTGCGGTATGCGTTCTCGGTAAATAAAAGCCATCTAAGAAGTGTTCGCCGCGCGCACACCGTGATAAACCCCGACGCCGGCGCGCCAGGATAACCGGGGAAGCCTTCACAGGCCGGCTGGGCCGTCGGCCCGACGCGGGAAGCGGTGCCGCCCGCGTTCCGCTCAGCCCGCGGCGTAGCCGGGCTCGATGCGGATTCCGGCGCGCTCGTCGACGACCACGGCCATCTGGTCGAAGGCGTCCACCAGCGCGCCGAAAGCCGCGCTCTTCATGTCGAGCGCGAAGGCGTCGCGGTCGCGCACCGTGATGATCTCGAAGTAGTCGGCCGCCGCGCGATCACCGTCCGAGACGCGTTGCACGCTGAACGAGACGACGCTGGGCAGCTGCGGACAGGATGCGTAGTCGCACTCGCGCACCCAGCGTTCGAAGCGCTCGGGCTCGATCCCGGGCCGCAGCCGGATGCTGTGAATGATGACGTCCACCGGTTCTCCTCCTGGTCGGTCAGCCGCGGCGGGCCGCTTGACGGGTGTTCAGGCCGAGCGCGCGGGCGACGTTGTTGCGCTGGATCTCGTTGGTGCCGGAGAAGATCCGCGCCGGAAGGGCGTCGCGCAGCAGTGTCTCGGCCTCGCCGTCGAGCACGCCGAGCGCCCCGCGTACCTGGACCGCGTCGAGCCCGAGTTGGACCGCGGCCTCGCTGACCGCGAGCTTCGCCAGCGCCGGGGCGATCTCGTCCTCCTCCCCCGCGTCGAGCCCGCGTGCCGCCTCGTGCAGCAGCAGGCGCGCGCCGCGCAGGCGCAGGGTCATGTCCACGATCCGGTGGCTGACGGCTTGGAAGGTGCCGATCGACACGCCGAACTGCTCGCGCTGCCCGGCGTAGCGCACGGTCGAGTCCAGCACGCGCTGCATCGCGCCGAGATAGATCGCGAACAGGCAGGTGCGTTCCCAGCGCATCGAGAGCGAGAAGACCCCGGCTCCGCCGCCTTCGGGGCCCAGCAGGTTCTCGGCGGGCACCGCGCACTCGTCCAGGTAGACGTCGGCGATCGGCGAGCCGTGCAGCCCGACCTTGCCGTACGGCCGGCCGACCTTCAGGCCCGGCGTGTCCGCGTCGACGACGAAGGAGCTCAGACCGAAGAAGCCGCCCCCGGTTCGGGTGGCGGCCTGGATCACCAGTACGTCCGCGACGGGCGCGTTCGTGGTGAAGCACTTGGAGCCGGAGAGCACGTAATGCCCGCCGCGGCGCTCCGCCCGGGTGGCCAGATGCAGCGCGTCCGAGCCGGCCCCGGGTTCGGTGACCGCGTGCGCGGCGATCCGCTCCCCCGAACACAGCGCGGGCAGCCACCGGCGCTTCTGCTCCGCGGAGCCGAAGTGCACGATCGGCATCAGGCACGCGAACAGGTGCGCGGCGCAGGAGAACGCGAATCCGGTGTCCCTGCAGCCGTGTCCGAACGCCTCCATCACCGCGGCGGTCGCGCGGGCGCCGAGGCCCCCGCCGCCGTACTGCGCCGGCACGCTGGCGCCGAGCACGCCCTGCCGGCCGGTCAGCGCCCAGCGGCGGCGGAAATCCTGTTGCCCGGCGCCGTCTTCGCCGCCGAGCCGGTGCTCGGCGAAGGCGCTGACGCTGCGGCAGTACTCGGCGACGTCCGCATCGCTGTGGACGGCATCGGATTGTAATGGCTCTGATTCTGGAGCTTCGGCGGGTGCGGTGGTCACAGGCGGGCGCCTCCGTGTTCTTCGATCAGCAGGTGGTAGTTGATCCCGCCGGTGCCGAAGCTGCTGACCGCGGCGCGGCGCGGGCGGCCGGGCGGGCCGGGCCAGGG
>NZ_JAGSXH010000056.1 GCF_018283645.1 Actinocrinis puniceicyclus
CGCGGTCGGTGGGCCTGACCGCCGGGGCTTCGGCGCCGCCGAAGCTGGTGGACGAGGTCGCCGACGCGCTGGCCGGGCTCGGCCCGGTGCGCCGCGAGGACCCGCCGGGCGTGGAGGAGTCCTACAAGTTCGCCCTGCCGCCCATGCCGCCGCTCTCGGCCGCTCGGCGCAGCGGGGACGGGCGGCGGCCGCCCGCGACGGCGCGCGCGTCCGATACTGAACCCGACCTTGGTTCAGAAGCGGTAGACGGGGCCGTGGTCGCGGCGAGTACGGGCCCTGACGCGAGCGCGGTCTCTGATGCAATCACTGGGAGCTGATCGTCTTGTCCATTCCCCTGCGGCAGTCCGCGCGGATCGGCGCTTACCTGTTCAAGCAGAAGCTCAAGGGCGTCAAGAAGTTCCCGCTCATCGTGGAGCTCGAACCGCTGTTCGCCTGCAATCTGGCCTGCCCCGGCTGCGGGAAGATCCAGCATCCGGCCTCGGTGCTCAAGCAGCGGATGCCGGTGGAGCAGGCGGTCGGGGCGATCGAGGAGTGCGGGGCGCCGATGGTCTCGATCGCGGGCGGCGAGCCGCTGATGCACCCGCAGATCGACGAGATCGTGCGCCAGCTGATCAAGCGCAAGAAGTACGTGTATCTGTGCACTAACGCGCTGTTGCTGCCCAAGCACATCCACAAGTTCGAGCCCTCGCCCTACTTCGCCTGGGTCGTGCACATCGACGGGCTGGAGGAGCGTCACGACGAGGCGGTGGACAAGCAGGGCGGGTTCCAGGGCGCGGTCGACGCGATCAAGCTGGCCAAGTCCAAGGGCTTCAAGGTCAACACGAACTCGACCTTCTTCAACAACGACACCCCGCAGGCCGTGATCGACGTGCTGGACTACCTCAACGACGAGCTGGGCGTGGACCAGATGATGATCTCGCCCGCCTACGCCTACGAGAAGGCGCCGGATCAGGACCACTTCCTCGGCGTCACCCAGACCCGGGAGCTGTTCAAGAAGGCGTTCGCGGACGGCAACCGCAAGCGCTGGCGGTTGAACCACTCCCCGCTGTTCCTGGACTTCCTGGAGGGCACGCGGGACTTCCAGTGCACGGCGTGGGGAATCCCGTCCTATTCGTTGTTCGGATGGCAGCGGCCGTGTTATCTGATGAACGACGGGTACGTGAAGACGTATCGGGAACTGATCGAGACCACCGAGTGGGACAAGTACGGCCGCGGCAAGGACGACAGGTGCGCGAACTGCATGGCGCACTGTGGTTACGAGCCGACCGCGGTGCTGGCCACGACGTCGTCTTTGAAGGAGTCACTGCGCGCGATGCGTGGCTGACCGCCAGAACCACACGGCACGGCGAGAGGTAGATGCGCGCATCCGGACCGCACCGCGCGAGACGCTGTAAGCGGCGGCGACGTTATGTCGCCGCCGTGCTGTGCTCAGGCGCTCTCGTTGTGGGCGCGGTCGGAGCGCTTCTGGCCGAGGGGCGGACCGGAACGCACGGCGGGACCGGTCCTCGCGCGCCGCGGTACCTGGCGGATTCGATGCAGCAGACGGCGTTCGGGCGGCCGCTGGCCGGCTCGTCCGGGCCGAGGTTCGGCGCCCTGCTGCCGCACGGGGCGCAGCAGGCGACGGGCGTGCCCTTCGCGGGACTGCCGCAGGTCGGCGCGCTGTTCCCGTATGACGGGAACGGGACCGGGGCGCACTTCTGTTCGGGCAGCGTGGTCGCCAGCAGCGGTGGCGACATCGTGGCGACCGCGGCGCACTGTGTGTACGACACGTACGCGGGCGCCTACGTCGGTGGCGTCGAGTTCGTGCCCGGATATCACGACGGCGTGCAGCCTTACGGGGTCTGGCAGGTGGCGAGGGCCCTGGTGGCGCCGCAGTGGATCGACGACGCGGACCCGGACTATGACGTGGCGTTCCTGGTGGTGCGTCAACCGGGCTCCGGCCGGCGGATCCAGGACGTCGTGGGCGCCGACGAGTTGGGGGTCGATGCCTCGGTGGGCGGGATGACGCAGGTCGTCGGGTACCCGTTGGACGCGCAGCGGCCGGTCACCTGCACGGCGCCCGTCAAGCTGTTCTCCGCCACGCAACTGGAGTTCGACTGCGGTGGCTTCCCGGAGGGGACCAGCGGCGGGCCGTTCCTGGCCGGCGTAGATCCGGCCACGGGCCGCTCCACCGTCGTCGGGGTGATCGGCGGCTACCAGCTCGGCGGGGAGACGCCGGACATCTCGTACAGCGCATACTTCGGCGACACGGTCGCCGCTCTGTTCAGGCAGGCCGAGGCGGTCGGCTGACGCGCGTGTGCGCGTCTTGTCGCGCGGGCGCAACGTACGCACGGCCCGGACAGCGGCGCGCATTCGTGCCTGTGGACACGGCGAACGCACGCTGTGAGCTGCGCGGACGACGGCGGTGTGAAGCCGCGCCACAGGTGTGCGAGTGGCCCTCCGCAGCCTCACTCTCCGGGCATGCCTTGCATTTCGGCGGTTTCGACCCGAAAAATGGGAGGCGGCGCGGGCGCCCGACCACGCGAACGCTTGATCGAGCTACCGCGCGACCCACTGCCCTGACATGGAGGTGTGCTACCGTACCGATCACCCGACAACTATTTGGGCACGCGCGAAACGGCGGCACCGCGATGGCCTCTACCGCACGCGACCGCCCGTGGCCCGCCACTTTGACGCTGGGTCCGGACGGAAGGATCACCTCCTGGAGCCGGGGTGCCCAGGCCGTGTTCGGCCTCTCGGCGTCCCGGGCCTGCGGGCGGCGGCTTCGCGCGCTGCTGGTGCGGCCGGACGACCGCGCCGCGGTCGACGAGCTGTTCGGCTCCGTGCTGGCCGGACGCACCTGGTCCGGCGCCCTGTCGCTGCTCGACGCCGACGGCGGCACCCACCCGGTGGAGTGCGGCTGGCAGCCGATCCAGGACCGGCGCGGCCGCCCGGGCGCGCTGGTCGTGGTGACCGGTCGGGCGGACCTGCCCGGCACCGAACCGGCGGTCGCGGACGCCCCGCTGGGCACGGCGCAGTCCGCGCTGGAGGCGATCAGCCAGTTCCAGGAGCACGCCGCGACCGTGGCGATGATGCGCCGGGTGCAACTGCTCACCGACGCCAACACGATGATCGGCTCCACGCTGGACATGGCCACGACGGCGGCCGAGCTGATGGAGGTGGCCGTCCCGCGGTTCGCCGACTCGGCGAGCGTGGCCGTGCTGGAGTCGGTGGCCGAGGACTTCGAACTGCCGGACCGGCCCGCGGGAAGCGGGACCGTGCTGCGCCGGCTGGCCGCCGCGCCGCTGGTGCGCGAGAGCGCACACCTGTTCCCGGTCGGCGCGACCGTCACCTACCAGGCGGGCACCCCGCTGGCGCAGGCGCTGGCCACCGGTCGCTCGCGCACGCTGCACGAGATCGACGCGGCGACGGCGGAGCGGATCTGCAGCGGGCTGGACGACGAGGCCGCGGCGCTGTTCCTCGGCAAGTCGCTGCTGATCGTGCCGCTGGTGGCGCGCGGCGCGGTGCTGGGCCTGGCGGTCTTCGCCCGCGACGCCAGCAGACGCCCCTTCTCCCCCGGCGAAGGCGTACTCGGCGAGGAGTTGGCCGCCCGGGCCGCGCTGTGCATCGACAACGCCCGGCTGTACTCGCACGAGCGGCAGACCGCGCTGATGCTCCAGCGGGCGCTGCTGCCGGACGACTCCGGCTACCACGCCGGCATCGACATCGCGCACCGGTACCTGCCCGCGAGCGACCTGACGGGTGTCGGCGGCGACTGGTACGACGTGATCGCGCTCGGCGGCGGACGGGTGGCGCTCGTCGTGGGCGACGTGATGGGCCACGGAGTGCGCGCCGCCGCGGTGATGGGGCAGTTGCGCACGGCGACCCGGACCCTGGCCGCGCTGGACCTGCAACCGGCCGATGTGCTGCGCCATCTCGACGAGCTGATGGAGCACCTGGGCGGCTCGCTGGCCACCACGCACTTCGCCACCTGTGTGGTCGCGGTGTACGACCCGACCGAGCAGGCGGTGTGCATAGCGAGAGCCGGGCATGTGCCGCCGCTGGTGGTCTGGCCGGACGGCCGCACCGAACAGCTGGAGCTGCCCGCGGGCGTGCCGCTGGGCGTCGGCGGACACGCCTTCGAGAGCCGGAACGTGCCGCTTCCCGATGGCAGCCTCCTGATACTGTGCACCGACGGGCTGGTGGAGAGCCGCGCCCCCGGCCGGGACATAGACGACGGGCTGCGCGACCTGGCCGAGGCGGTGAAGGACCCGACGATGCCGCTGGAGGCGATCGCCGACGGCCTGATCTCCGGCCTGCGCGGGGACCGCACCCTGGACGACGCGGCGCTGCTGGTGGCCAGGGTGCGCGGATTGCCGTCCTCGTCCACGGTGGAGTGGATGGTGGAACCGGAGCCGCCGGCGGTGGCGCGGTCCCGTCGCACGGTGCGCGCCACCCTCGGCGGCTGGGGCCTGGGACAACTGGGAGAGACGGCGGAGCTGCTCACCAGCGAGCTGGTGACCAATGCGCTGCTGTACACCGAGGGGCCGATCAGCGTGCGGCTGCTGCGTGACCGCAGCCTGCTGTGCGAGGTGCACGACGGTTCGGAGGCCGTGCCCCGGCTGCGTCCCGTCGCGGACGACGACGACGGGGGCCGGGGCCTGCACCTGGTCAAGGAGCTCTCCAGCCGGTGGGGCACCCGGCGCACCACCACCGGCAAGACCGTCTGGTTCGAACTGCGGCTCGACGCGGACTCCGAGTTCTGATCGACCGGCACGGCTGCGGGCTCGACGGTGACACGCGTCTCCCGGGAGTGCTCCGCGCGGCGTACCGAGCGGAGCACTCCCGGAGAGCGGCTGCGTAAGGCACGACTGGGTCAGGGACGGCCGGATGCGTACGGCACCTTCGCCGCTCCGCTCGTCGACTCCCGCCAGGCCGTGCTGCAACATCGAATCCGCGTGCACGGGGACCGCAACGCAGAGACGGCGCGCCCGCTCATATGGACGGCGGCTCAACCTGCCCACCTGCCTCCCTCTCGCCGCGCGAGTCGACGCCGCGTCAGTTCTCAAGGGCGTCAAGCCGTTCCAAGACGCGGCGCGCCACCGCTGACGCCCGGTACGGCGCGAGCAGTTGCAGCAGCCTGCGCAGTTTGCGCCGGGCAAGGGTGACCTCCAGGGCCTCGGTGAGATCCGCGGCCTCAACGGCCGTCTGCGCGACCAGGTCGAGCTGCCCGACCCGGGCCGCCGCGCAGGCGACCTCGGCCAGCACCACCGCCCGGCCCTTGACCTGCTCGTGGCCCAGTGAGCGCATGGCCCACTCGGCCGCGTCCATGGAAGCCCGCGCGTCGCCGAGCCTGCCGTGCACGTTCGCCGCCGTCCCGGCCAGCAGCTTGGTGTCGAAGAAGCGGGTCCACGGCAGGGTGTCGTCGTTGGGCGTCGGCTGCGGCAGGTCTGAGCCCAGCTTGAGCGCGCGGTCGAGCTCGCACAGCGCCGCCGCGCGCTCACCGAGCTGCGCGGCCTCCTCCGCGGCGCGCGCCGACATCCACGCGCGGGCGCGCCGGTCCGGGCCGGCGTGCGAGACGGCGGTGTGCGCCAGCTGCCAGGCGGTGGCCGGGTCGCCGCGTTCCGCCGAGGAGTAGGACAGGTACGTCAGGACGCAGGCCAGCAGCGGGCTGTCGGAGGCGTAGCGCGCGGCGGCCAGCGAGCTGTCCCAGTACCGGTGTGCCCCGGCGACGTCGCCGCGGTCGAACGCCAACCAGCCGGCCAGGGCGGCGGCCTGCCCTCCGACCGCGGCCAGCCGCTTGCGCAGCGGGTCGCGCCGGGTGCCGGCCAGCAGCGTGGAGATGTCGTCGAGATGCCGGTTGACCGCGCCGGCCAGGGTGCGCGCGGCGCGGTGGTGTTCGAGCGCGAACAGCCGCGCCGTGTTGGTCTCGACGATGGCTATCGCCTCCTGGTCGGCCTGTTCGGGCCGTTCCAGGGCGAATCGCAGCCGGTCTCCCGGTTCCCCGGCCGAGGTGGGCGGCGGCTCGGACGGCCGCCGCTGCGCGCCGATCAGCCTCCCGGTGGACAGCGGGGTGTCCGGGGGCGGCGGCGGGGACCCTGAGAACCCGAGCTGTTCGTACGGGGTGCGGGTCACCGCCTGCAGGGCCCGCTTGTAGTTCGGGCGGCACTCCGTGTGTTCGCCCGACTCCCACTTCTGCACCAAGCGTTTGTTGCAAGTATTCGGCTCACCGAGCACGCCGCCGGCATGGCGGACGGCGGAGGCGAATTCACTCTGGCTCATCCGCATCGACAGTCGGATGGCCTTGAGCGTGTGGTTGGGCACGCGCTGTGCGGCTGGTACGGTCACGAGGGTGACAGTAGGGCCCTGAGTGACGCCGTGTTGCGCGTGAGTCACTCTTTGGTGTTGAAGCTACGCCTATGAAGTCCCTTTCATACGTCCAAACGACGCTGACAAGGTACGCATCTCAGATGGTTGTCATGCGGGATGGGTGAGCGAACCCATCCAACGCTCGATGTCCTGCGCCCGGCGCGGCAGCCCGGCGGAAAGGTTTTCGTTGCCGTCGGCGGTCACCAGGATGTCGTCCTCGATGCGCACGCCGATGCCCCGGTACTCGGCGGGCACGGTCTCGTCGTCGGGCTGGAAGTAGAGTCCCGGCTCCACGGTCTGCACCATGCCGGGGCGCAGCGTGCCGTCGACGTAGTCCTCGCAGCGGGCCTCGGCGCAGTCGTGCACGTCGAGGCCGAGCATGTGCCCGGTGCCGTGCAGGGTGTAGCGGCGCTGCAAGCCGAGCTCCAGGACGCGCTCGAGCGGGCCCTCCAGCAGACCCCATTCGATCAGCCGCTCGGCGAGCACCCGCTGCGCGGCCTCATGGAAGTCGCGGAACCGGGCGCCGGGCCCGACCGCGGCGATCCCGGCCTCCTGCGCGTCGTAGACGGCGTCGTAGACGCGGCGCTGGATCTCGCTGAAGGTGCCGGAGATCGGCAGGGTACGGGTGACGTCCGCGCTGTAGAGGGCCTCGGTCTCGGCTCCGGCGTCGAGCAGCAGCAGCTCGCCTGGCCGCACGGCGCCGTTGTTGCGGGTCCAGTGCAGCGTGGTGGCGTTGGGGCCGGCGGCGCAGATGGAGCTGTAGCCGACGTCGTTGCCCTCGACGCGGGCGCGGCGGTAGAAGGTTCCCTCGATCCAGCGCTCCGAGGTGGCCACGGCCTGCGCCAGCTCGCGCACCACGTCTTCGAACCCGCGCACGGTGACCTCGCAGGCGCGGCGCAGCTGCTCGATCTCCCAGTCGTCCTTGACCAGCCGCAGGCCGTGCATGAAGGCCTTGAGTTCCTCGTCGAGCCGGGCCGCCTCCTCGGCGGACCGGCGACAGGCCGCGCCGGCCTGGTCGAGAGCCGCATCGAGCACGGCGTCGTGACCGCGCAGGATGCGGGTGACCGTGTCCGGGGCGGCGGCGACGGCCTGCGCGATGCGTTCGGCGGCCTCGCGGCTGTCGCAGGTTTCCAGGCCCAGTTCGGCGGCGGCCTCGGCGAGCGAGCGGCGGCGGCCCACCCACAGCTCGCCCTGTCCGTCGAGCCAGAACTCGCCGTTCTCCCGGTTCGAGCGCGGCAGCAGGTAGAGCGTCGCGGCGTGGCCGCCGTCTGGGCGCGGTTCAAGCACCAGGACGCTGTTCTCGGTCTGGTCCGCGGTGAGGTACGCGTAGTCGCTGGCGGCCCGGAAGCCGTAGTCCACATCGTTGGAGCGGGTCTTGAGCCGCCCGGCCGGGATGATGATCCGCTCGCCGGGGAAGGCCGCGCTGACGGCCTTGCGGCGCTTCGCGGCGTACCCGGAGTGTTCGGACGGTTCCAGGTCGCCGCGCTCCGTGTCGCTCCAGCCGCGCCGCATCCCTTCCTCAAGCTCGTCGGAGATGCCCGGGTAGAGCCCGTTCTTGCGCCCCTTGAGCGGTTTGTCGGGCCTGCGCTGCTCGCTCACTGCCGAGCTCCTCTTTACCGAGGGTGGGTACGGTGTACGGACCGTAGGCGTCGCCCGGTCCTTATCGCAGCCTAGCGGGATCCGCCATGCCGTCCAGGCCGTGTGTGAGACGTAGCGTCGGATGCCACGCAGCGTTTCCCCTTGCGCTTGCCACGGGGCAAGGTCGTAGCGTGGCCGGCATGAGGCAAGATTCGCCGGACGCTCTTCTGACGATCGGGCGCATGGCGCGGCGCAGCGGCCTGAGCGCGAAGGCGCTGCGTCACTACGACCGCATCGGGCTCCTGCGCCCGGCAGCGGTCGACGAAGTCAGCGGATACCGCCTCTACCACCCCGGCCAGCTCGCCGAGGCGGCCCTCGTCGGGCTGCTGCGTTCCCTGGAACTGCCGCTGGAGCGCGTGCGCTGTGGTGTCGCTGCGTGGAAGCAAGGCGACATCGCAGCCCTCGACCGTCTGCTGGCCGAGCACCGGCGTCAGCTCGACGCCCGGGTGAGCCGCCTACGCGGCGCCCTGCACCGCATCGACCACCTGCTCAAGGAAGGTATCGCCCCCGCCATGACCGAGCAGACCATGCCCGCCGGCCCGGCCACCGCACAGAGCGCGCCGGGTACGGGCACTGTCACCGACCAGCGCATGCTGGCCGCGCAACTGTTCAACGAGACGTGGCGGCTGCTGGAGATGGAGCACCGCACCCGCGACGACGACGACCGCATGATCCACACCGCCCACGCCTCGCGCTATCACTGGGGCCAGACACCCACCGCGACAGCCGCCAATCTGGCGCGCGGCGAATGGCAGATCTCCCGCGTCTACGCCGTGCTCGGCCGCCCCGAGCCGGCGCTGCACCACGCCCACCGGGTGCTGGACATATGCACCGGGAACCGGATCGGCGACTGGGATCTCGCCTTCGCCCACGAGGCCCTGGCCCGCGCACATGCCGTCGCCGGCGATCCCGATCAAGCCCGCGCCGCCACCGACCAGGCCCTCGCGGTGGCCGAGGACATCGCCGAGGACGAAGAACGCGACCTGCTCTACGCGGACCTTGAGACCATCCCCCACCAACCCCGCTACTGGTGAGATCGGGCCGGCCGGGTCAGGAGCAGCAGCCGCCGCCACAGCAGCCGCCGGAAGCGCCGGATGACGGGGCCGCGGCGGGCTTGGCCAGACCGCCGACGGCGACCATGGAGAACAGCTTCACCGTGTCGGCGTGTCCGCCGGGGCAGTCGATCGGCGCGGAGGCCTCACTCATCGGGCGGGTCTTCTCGAACGTGGCGCCGCAGGAGCGGCAACGGTACTCATAGCGCGGCATAGCCTCAATTTAGCCGTCCGAGCACCGCGGCAGCCAGTGGGACCGGCCGTCGGCCTACGCAATCGACGCGGCCGAGCGGCAGTCGTCGCCGGCGCCTGCGGGCTTGTGCGGTCTCACAGCCGGGATCTGAGCACGTCGACCTCGCAGCCTGGCGCGAACGGGTCGAAGCCGTGCTCGATCAGCCAGCGGATCGCCTCCAGGCTGCGCAACGACCACCACCCGCGGATCACGTCCAGGTCGACGTCTGCGCCGTATCCGGCTACGACGTCGCTGAGGCGCTCCTGGTGCCCGAGCGTCAAGATGGCGAGGTCGAACAGGGCATCGCCCGGGCCCGCCTCGGACCAGTCGATCACGCCGGTGACCTCGTCACCGTCGATGAACACGTGGGCGACTTGCAGGTCGCCGTGTGTGAACACCGGCGTCCACCACCGCAGCGCGGCCTCGGCGACCCGGCGGTTGCGCGTGACCAGGTCCGTGGGAAGCACGCCGTTCGCAAGGAGCCACTCACATTCGCCGTCGAGGCGCGATGCGACCTGGTCGAGGCTGCGGCCGGCCCATGGCGGCGACGGCGCGTCGTGCAGCATCCGGGCGGCCGCACCCGCCGCGGCCCACGCCGCCGCCGACGCGGTCGAAGGCTCGCCGAGGCGCCCCAGTGCCGTCCCCGGCAAGGCCGCGAGCGCGAGTACGGGCGGCTTGCGCCACAGGACCCGCGGAGTCGGGACCGGCGCCATCGCCATCGCCTCGACCTCGACATCGGTGCGCGCCTGGTCGGCGTCGATCTTCAGGAACACCTCTCCGACGCGCAAGGTCGCGCGCTCGCGATGAGCGACGACGACCTCGACCTCGGCCTCTTCGCGGGCACCCTGCACGTCGGCCATTATCGCGGGATCACCGACGACGTCACCCGGATTATCGCGCGCGCCCGCGCGGCTGACAGCGTCCAGATCCTGGCGGCCTCGTGCTCTCACGGCACGGACCGTCGACGACAGGGCGTGCCCACCACCACTCTTCTCGGAGTCCCGATCCGCGGCATCTTGCGCGGGCGCCCGTCTGACGACACTCCGGTAACGGGCATTCCGGTGTTGCATCACGGATTCACCGTTCGGGTATCGCGTCCTGCGCCGTTGCCGCTAGCCTGTCTCGACTTTCCGTCCGGCGCGACATGAGCGCGGGCGACGGCGACTGAGGGGAAGCCGAACCATGAGCAGCCTTTACATCCACGTGGTGCATCCGCACATCGACCACCGCAAGGCGCACGGCCCGGTCAAGGTGGTCGACCAGCATCCGACCGGCAGCGGCGTCGCCCGCTTCAACACCCGGCTGGCCATCGCCATCACCAAGGTCGTCGGCAGCATGTGGTGCGCCTACGCCTTCGGCCTGTTCGACCTGATCAGCCTGCCGGCCGCGATCAACGCGGGCACGGCCGCGATCATCTCGTGGATCGCGCAGACCTTCCTGCAGCTGGTGCTGCTGTCGGTCA
The DNA here is from genome assembly GCF_018283645.1 of Actinocrinis puniceicyclus. Taxonomy (GTDB): domain Bacteria; phylum Actinomycetota; class Actinomycetes; order Streptomycetales; family Catenulisporaceae; genus Actinocrinis; species Actinocrinis puniceicyclus. Next base: position 10,733 of record NZ_JAGSXH010000056.1, read on the forward strand.
TCATGGTCGGCCAGAACGTGCAGGCGGAGGCCGCCGACAAGCGCTCCGAGGCGACGTACAAGGACACCGAGGCGCTGCTGCACGGGCAGGAGCAACTCGCCGCGCACCTGGCCGCCCAGGACGTGGTGCTGCGGTCGCTGGCCGCCAAGGTCGGGATCGAGGTCGGGTGCTGAGCCGGGGCGGCGGCGCCGGCTCAACCGGCGGCGGTCACTGATCACGCGGCGGCCACGGCGGCGACACGGCTGTCGCGGCTGTCGCGGCTGAACCAGGGCACGGTGACGTGCATGAGCGGACCGATGGCGAGCGCATAAACCAGCGTGCCGAGGCCGACGTCCCCGCCCAGCATCCAGCCCGCGGCCAGGACGGACAGTTCGATCGCGGTCCGCACGACACGGATCGAGCGGCCCTGCGCGGCCAGGCCGGTGGTCAGGCCGTCTCGGGGCCCGGGGCCGAGCGCGGCACCGATGTAGAGGCCCGTGGCCAGGGCGTTGAGACCCACGCCCGCGACGAAGACGGCCCAGCGCAGCCAGAGAGCGTGCGGAGCCGGCATGGCGGCGAGCATCACGTCGACGACGGCGCCGATGACGACGATGTTCGCCACGGTGCCGATGCCGGGGCGCTGCCGAAGCGGAATCCACAGCAGCAGCACGAGTCCGCCGACGAGAATCAGGACCGTCCCCACGGGAATGCCGGTGATCCGCGCGAGCCCGGTGTGGAACACGTCCCAGGGATCCACTCCGACGGCGGGGGCGAGCATCAATGCCTCGCTCACGCCGTAGAGCACCAGGCCCGCGGTCAACTGCAGCAACCGCGAGGCCACGCTCTCCCGCGGTACCGTGGCGCCGGCCGCCGAGCGGGCCCGGTACCACAGGCGCCGCAGGTGGCCGTAGCCGCGGCGCAGGTCCCACGGTTCGCTGATCCGCTCGCCCCGCCGCGCCGCCAGTTCCCGTTCCAGCGCATCGGTGAGCACCGTGTCTCTGGTGAGCACCGTGTCTCTGGTGAGCACGGCGTCTCTGGTGAGCACCGTATCTCTCGTGAACACAGCGTTTCCAGCAAGCCCGGCGTTGCCGGTGAACGCGGTTTCGCCGGCCGCGCGCTCGTCGAAAGCGCTCTCGCCGAGCGCGGCGCCACTGAATGCGGCCATCGTCGTCGCTCCCCTGCCGAATCGCGAGTGCCAAACCTTGAGGATCTGGCCTGGTGATGCGATTCTGGTCAAAGATTGGACCGGTACTCGATAGCCAATTCGAAGAAGGTGGCCTGATGCCTGCCGTGACGACGACGGTCGGAGCCGGCCAACTGGCCCAACGGCTCGGGCCATGGCGCAGCGCGGACGGGCACGCCGCGGGGCGCGTCGGCGGCAGGCCGCTGCAGGCCGCGCTCGCGGAACGGCTCACCGGGCTGGTCCTGGACGGGCGCCTGGCCCTGGGCACCCGGCTGCCGGCCGAGCGGACACTGAGCGCCGCGCTCGGGGTCAGCCGCACCACGGTGACCGCCGCCTACGCGCTGCTGCGTGAATCAGGGTTCGCCGTCAGTCGGCAGGGCTCGGGCAGCTACGTCTCGGTGCCGGACGGCGCGGCCCGCAACAACAGCGGCTGGCGGGCGGACGGCCGCGACGGCGACGTGATCGACCTGATGTTCGCCGCGCCGCTCGCGCCGCTGAGCGTGCTGCGTCGCGCGCTGCGCACCGCCGCCGAGCAGTTTCCGGCTCACGCCGACGCCGGGGGCTACCTGCCGTACGGGCTCGACGCGCTGCGCGAGGCGGTCGCGGACAACTACACCGCTCGCGGCCTGCCCACCTCGCCGGACCAGATCCTGGTGACCAACGGGGCTCAGGGTGCGATCACACTGGTGGCGCGGCTGCTGTGCGGCGCCGGGGACCGGGTGCTCGTCGAGAGCCCCACGTACCCGAACGCGCTGGACACCTTCCGCAACGCGCACGCCCGAGCGATACCGGTGCCGCTGGACGACGGCGGATGGGTGCCCGGCGGCTACGAGAACGCGCTGGCCCAGCTGCGGCCGCGGTTGGCGTATCTGATCCCGCACTTCCAGAACCCGACCGGGTACCTGATGGATCCGGACACTCAGGGCTCGATCGCGCGCGCGGCGCGGCGGGCCGGCTCCTGGCTGCTGGCCGACGAGACGATCACCGAGGCGGCCCTGGACACCGCGGTGCCGCCGCCGTTCGTGGCGACGATCCGGCCGGCCGACGCGGAGGCGGTGCTGGTGTGCGGCTCGATGGCCAAGTCGTTCTGGGGCGGCCTGCGGATCGGCTGGCTGCGCGCCCCGGCGCGGATCGTGCACGAACTGGCCGCGGCGCGCGCCGCGATGGATCTGGGTTCGCCCGTCCTGGACCAACTGGCCGCGGCCGCGGTGCTGCGCGGCGAACAGGGTTATTTGGAGGAGCACCGGCACGCCTGGCGGGAACAGCGCGCGGCGCTGATGCAGGCGATCGACGAGACGTTTCCGCAGTGGTCCTACCGGGTTCCCGAGGGCGGCCTGTGCCTCTGGCTGCGGATGGACCGGGAGGAGGCCACCGCGCTATCGCAGCGTGCGCAGACGCACGGTCTGCTCCTGCACGCGGGTCCTCGCTTCGGCGCGGACCCCGGCACCTTCGAACGCTACATCCGCCTGCCGTATGTGCAGCCGCCGGATCTGCTGCGCGAAGCGGTACGGCGCCTCGATCTGGCGCGCGCGGTACCGGGTCCGCGGCACGCCGCCGACCACCGCGCCGACCTGGTGGCCTGACGGACGGGTGGCCTGACGGACGGGCGCTCGCGCGGATCACCGGGATCGCCGCGTGATAAGGGCTGAGATCCACGCACGCGGTCGCCGGACGCGGTCACCGCACCGGCCGGCGGGTCCGGGTCCGTCAGGGCTTGCGGCCTATGCCGCCGGCTATACAGCGCTGCACCTGATTGAGCGGCTTGATCCGCGGGCCGTCCGGCCACCAGTCGGCGCACAGGGTCAGGCCCGGATCCACCATCTCCAGCCCGTCGAACAGCTCCTCCAGTTCGGCGCGCGTGCGGAACGTGCCGGACCCCATCATGCTGTGTACGAACATTTCCTCCATCTTGCGGGCCACCGGGCTGTACTCGTTCTGCGGGTCGAAGAAGTGGCTTATCGCCACGTACGAACCCGAGGGCAGCGCGTCGATGTACTCCCGCATGATCCGCGCCGGCTGCTCGCGCGGGCCGTTGTAGTGGTGCAGGGTGCCCATCTGCAGGAAGACCAGCGGGCGGGAGAAGTCGATGCGGGCGCGCACCTCCCCGTGCCCGAGCACCTCGCGCGGAGCGAAGATGTCCGCCGAGACCAGGTGCGTGCTCTCGTTCTCCTCCAGCAGGGCGCGGCCGTGGGCGAGCACCACCGGGTCGTTGTCGACGTAGACGACGCCGGCCTGCGGGTTGATCCGCTGCACGACCTGATGCACGTTCTCCGCGGTCGGCAGGCCGGACCCGCAGTCGAGGTACTGGTCGATCCCGGTCTGCGCGGCGAGGAACCGGCAGGCGCGGATCAGGAAGCCGCGGTTCTCCGTGGCCAGGTCGACCGCCTCCGGGGCCGCCTTCTGCACCTGGCGCAGGACCTCACGGTCCACCTCGTAGTTGTCCTTGCCGTTGAGGAAGGCGTCGTACACGCGGGCGATGCTGGCCCGGGTGGGGTCGACGCCGACCGGCACCGTGCGCTTGGCAGCGACGGTGGCGTTGTCGGCCATTGCGTTCTCCCGCCTTGTCCGCACAACCGGATGGTTGCTCGCACTTAACTTAGCGTAAGTGGTCGTAATAACATCGTAAGCGCGCGACCGCAGTCCTAGGGAGGGTCCTGATGGCCACGTTCGACGAGCAGAGCGGTGTGCCGCCGACCGGCCCGACCGTGCGCCGGCTCATTCTGGGAACGCAGCTGCGCAGGCTGCGGGAACGGGCCGAGATCACCCGGGCCGAGGCCGCCTACAGCATCCGCGGCTCGGAATCGAAGCTCAGCCGCATGGAGTCGGGGCGCGTCGGCTTCAAGGAGCGCGACGTGGCGGACCTGCTGACCCTCTACGGCGTGACCGAGCAGGCGGAGCGCGCGAAGGTGCTCGACCTGGTCGCGCAGTCCAACGTGCAGGGCTGGTGGCACGCTTACAGTGACCTGATGCCGAAGTGGTTCGAGGACTACATCGGCCTTGAGGAGTCCGCGTCGCAGATCAAGGTGTACGAGCTGCAGTTCGTCCCCGGACTGTTGCAGACCCGCGACTACGCCCTGTCCATCCTCAGCCGCGGCCGCCCCGAGAACGCGGACGTCGACGCCGAACGCAAACTGCGTTTGCGCATGCAGCGGCAGAAGGTGCTGCTGGGCCAGAACGCGCCGAGGCTCTGGACCGTCATCGACGAATCAGTGCTCTACCGCAGGCTCGGCGGTGCCAGGGTGCTGCGCGCGCAGCTCGACCACCTGCTGGAGGTCACGACGCTGGCGAACATCTCGTTGCAGGTGGTGCCTTACCACACCAGCGGTTACGGCGCCGAGGGCCCGTTCACGCTGCTGCGCTTCGGCGAGCCCGAGCTCTCCGACATCGTGTACGTCGAGCACCTGGCCGGCGCGTTGTACCTGGAGAAGCCGGAGGAGATCGAGATCTACAGCCGGGCGCTCGACCGGCTGGCCGTGGAGGCCGAGACCCCGGCGCGCAGCCGGCAGATCCTGCTCAAGGCCCGCGAGGAGATTTGACAGGGCGTTTTCAGCGCAGCCGGCGTCCGCCCTTCCACCAGGCCGCGGATCGTGCGTGCGTTCGCCGCCGCGACCGCCTGAGATGCGGCTGCCGACCCATTGACGCAAGATCCTGATTCTCAGGTGTTCGTATGCATTCTCATCACCCGGTGCTACTTTGCGTGCGGGGGGCAAGTGCACATGCAAGTGACTCATGCAGACGGACCGTGCAGGTTGGTCGGAAAGTGAGAGATCATGGCGGAGGAAACCACCACGCTCATCAATGGGTTGTCAGCCGATCTGCTGGTCGGCGCGGCATGGCGAAAGAGCAGCCACAGCGGGTACAACGGCAACTGCGTCGAGCTGGCGCCGCTGGCCGGCGGAGAGGTGGCCATGCGCAACTCGCGTGACCCGCACGGTCCGGCGCTGATCTACACCCGCGCCGAGATCGCCGCGTTCCTGGCCGCGATCAAGGACGGCGAGTTCGACGACGTGCTCTGATCCCTGGGATCGGCGCACCCCGCGCCGCCCGGTCCGTGCGGGGACCGGGCGGCGCCCGCAGGCGCAAGGGCAGGCGCACATGCGAAAGCAACGGGAGAGCGCAGGTTCCGTTCGAAACCCGTCCGCGCACCGCGCCGGCGGCGGGCTGTGCCGTTACAGCGCGGGCTGGATCAGAACTCTTCGAGCGTGAGCGTGGTCCACACGCCCACGTGGATCCGGTCCCCCGCGTTGACCGGGACCTCGGTCTCCACCGGTAGCCGCTGCTCGGCGCCGTTGAGCCTGGTGCCGTTCGCGGAACCGAGGTCCACCACGCGCCAGCCGCCGTCCGGGCCGCGCAGCAACTGCGCGTGCAGATGCGAGACGGCGGGATCGAGCGGCGGACCGGTCAGATCGATCTCCACCGCGATGCCGCGACCGGTGGACGCGCGGCCGATCCGAAGCACCTGCCCGTCCAAGGCGAAGCGCCGCTCGACGGGGTACTTCGGGAACGGGAATTCGTCCTCGACGATGTCACCGCGCTCGACCTGCGCCGTGTAGTAGTCGCGGTCGGCGGTGACCACGACCCCCGTCGGCGCGCGGCCCACCGCCCCTTCGTGCCCGGCCTGCTGAACCGGCGCGGCGGCCGGCGGCGTGGACTGCGGTTCGGCGACGGATTGCGGGGCCGCGACCGGGCCGCTCGACTGCGGCGTCTGCGACTGCGGCGTCTGCGACGGCTGTGCCACCGGCTCGGGGGGCAGCAGCTGCGCCATTTCGTAGTCGTATCCGCATTCCTCGCAGAACCGGCCGCCGCGCTCGGCCCCGCACTGCGGACACGAGGCCTCCCCGGCTCCCTCCCCCGGCGCGCCGCCGCCCGAGAGCAGCGCGGTGCCCTCCAGCGGCGCCACAGCGGTGACCGGCGCGCCGCCCATCACCGCGCCGCAGGTGTCGCAGTAATCGGTGGTCTGCGATTCGTGCCCTGACGGACAACGCGCCATCGAAGCCTCCACGAGTCAGACCTCAGCCCTGATTGCCCTTGCCGACGCGGACGGTCTTGCTGGAGCGGGTGTCCAGCGCCATCTCGTCCGCGTCGCTGACCCGCGCCTTGAGCCGGACCGTGCCGGTGACCGGGTCCTGCACGTCGACCACCCGGGCCAACAGCCTGGTGGTGTCCTCGTTGCCGGAAGCGGCGGCGAGCTGCACCGCGCGGCCGAGCCTGGCCGTCGCGGTGTCGTAATCGCCGTTCTTGCGCGCCTCCAGGCCCTCCTGGATCGCATCGGCCAGCTCCGCCTGCCCGGTGTAGTGCGCGACCTGCCGGTTCATCTTGGTCGAGAGCGCCGCGTCACCGGTCCACACGGCGCGCACCAGACCCTGGCCGAGCGACTGCGCCTGTCCGGAGCCGTCGAGCGCCACCAGCGAGGCACGGGCCGCCAGCATCTCGTCGCCGACCGAGCCGGGCCGCACCGCGACGCAGACGTGGTAGTCGCGGGACTCCGCGCCCCACGCCCCGGTCGGATAGTCCCCCGCCAGCGGCCCGGTCTGCACCCTGCGGCCGGTCAGGTCCACCACGCTCGGCGCGACCTGCTTGACGAACTTGATCGTCGAGCCCTGCGGCGACCACAGCCGCAGCCGGACGTCCGCGACCGCCTTGCCCATCGCGCCCTCGATCATCGCCCGGAAGTCCCCGGCCAGGCCGCTCGGGTCGGCCACGATGTCCACGGTGCCGAGCAGGCCGCCGGCGATCCGGCGCAGCTCCGCGACCACCCAGTCGGTGCCGATGCCGCGGCAGTCACAGGTGAAACGGCCCTCGCAGCGGGCGATGGCGCGGCCCAGGTCGTCCGGGCTCTCGTGCTCGTCCTTGCCGTCGGTGAGCAGGATCGCGTGCCGGATGGCCTGCTCGTGGCCGGTGAAGAGACGGTCGGCCAGCGCGAGCCACTGGCTGATCGCGGTGCCGCCCCCGGGGGTGAGCCGGCTCACCGCCGCCTTGGCCGCCGCCCGGCTGGAGGCGTCCGCCGCGACCAGGTACTCGGTCGACGGGAAAACCATCCGGCCCACATGCGTCCCCGCGACGACGGCGAACGGCACGCCCTCGCGGATCGCGTCGATCGCGGCGTTCGTGGCCTGACGCGCCGCCTCCATCTTCGTGGACGGATAGTCCATCGAGCCGGAGCAGTCCACCATGATGACCTGCGCCGCGCGCGCCGCGGACGGCCCGGCCGCACCCGACGAGGTCACCGTCACGATCGCGTTGACCTCGCCGGCGCCTTCGGGCAGGAACTCGTTCTGATAAACGGCGACCTTGAACTGCGGCAGATCCGGCGTGCTCACGATGCGCTCCCCTCGTCGTAGTGCACTGTGGTGCGCGGTGCCGCCCCCTCGGGCGCCGGCGGCAGTCGCAGCGTCTGCGCGGCCTCGACCTCGCGTTCGGTCTCGGGCTCGGGCTCGGCCGGGGTGTACGGCGGATGCCGGGCGAGCACCGTGGTGATGTTGTCCTGACCGCCGCCGTCGAGTGCGACCGCGGTCAGCGCGGCGCAGGTTGCGGCCAGCCCGTCCCGGCCGTCGCGCGCCAGGGCCGCCAGGTCCGTGGCGTCCCAGACGTAGTTCCACAACCCGTCGCTGCATACCAATACCAGGCCCGGCCCGCCGGGGGCGAAGTGGCGCACGTGCGGCGGCTCGGGCGGGGCGTCCGGCCCGAGCCAGCGCAGGATCGCGTGCGCGTGCGGCGCCTTGTACGCCTCGGCCTCGTCGACCGCTCCCCCGGCGATCAGCTGCCCGGCCCAGGTGTCGTCGTCGGTCAGCCGGCACGAGGCCGCCGGATCGGCGGCCAGCCAGTAGACGCGGCTGTCGCCCACCCAGCCCGCGGTGATCCGGCCGCGTTCCACGACGGCGGCGGCGGCCGTGCAGGAAGGCGCGTTGGCGCGGTCCGGGTACTCGTCGGCCAGGGCGGTGACCGCCTGCTGGGCCGCCTCGATCGCGGCGCTGAGGGCCACCGGGGCCGGCTCTCCGCGCCGCAGCGCCCGCACGAGAAGGTCCACCATGGTGTCCGCCGCCAGCTGCGAGGCGCGCTGCGGGTCGACCGAGCTGGACACTCCGTCGCAGACCACGACGACGCTCGCCGGGAACTCGGTGCCCTCGCCGATCACCGCGAAGGCCATGGCGTCCTCGTTGCGGCTGTGCCGCAGTCCCCGGTCGCTCACCCCCGCGACGATGTGCAGGTCACGCTCCCAGCGGTCGCGCGGCGAGGGCGCGAGCCGGCCGCACTGGTCGCAGTAGCCGTCGGTGAACGAGGTGCCGCCGCAGTCGGGGCAGGGAGCCGCGGCCTCGCCGGGCCCGGGGGCGCGGCGCACCAGCAGATCGGCGCCGCACGCCTCGCAGTAACCGTCCTCGGGTTGCACGGACGCCGCGCAGGCGGCGCAGACCGGTCCTCGCGCGGCCTGCGCCGCGCCCTGTTCCCGCCCGCCGCCGTGCGCCGGCTCGCCGCTCACAGCAGGGTCCTGGGTCGCAACGCATTGGCCTGGTCCACCAGTTCGATCCGGCTCCTTCGGTCGGGGGCCATGCGGGCGCGCGCACGGTAGGCGCGCTCCAGGGCCAGACGGATGCCGCGCTCGGTCAGCTCAGTGTCGAACACGCGGCCCTGCGCGACATCGCGGCCGGCCGCGGCGGCGGCGGGCCGGGCCGTGAGCCAGTCGAGCGCCGCGCGCAGCACCAGGCACACCATCGACGCGTGCGCCTCGCCGTCCAGGCCGAGAGCGTCCACGCGGCTGCCCAGCTCGTGCAGCTGCGCCGAGGTGACCCACTGCGCGAAACCCGGGGAGCCGAGCCGGGTCGTGATCGCCTGCAGCTCGGCGGCGGTGCGGTGGATCGAGGACTCGGGCACCTGGCCGAGCACCTCCACCGCGCCCGCGTGGTCGTTCTGCGCGGTCCGCAGGCGGGCTATCGCGAAGGCCGCGGTGGCGTAGGACCTGTCCACGGTCCAGACCAGCCGGTAGTACCGCAGCGCGGTGGCGTCGTCGCCGGCCAGGTCCGCGGACGCGGCCAGCGCGAGCTTGGGCGCCGGCTCGCCGGGCAGCTCGTCGTAGCAGGACTCGAAGAAGGCGCGCGCGGCGGCGGCGTCCTCACGGATCAGCGCCAGCAGACCGCGGTACCACAGCACCCGCCAATCGTAAGGGTCCTGCTGTTGCAGCAGGTCGAGCCAGTCGGCGGCCTCCTCGACCCGGTCGTTGTCGATCTCGGCGCGCACCAGGCGATAGTAGACCTCGGTGGACGGGTTCGGCAGACTGTTGAGGGTATTGATGACCTGTCCCGGGTTGCCGCCGAGGGTGGCCAGGACGCCCGCGTGCGGGTCGGTCGGGTCCACCGCCGGGATCGGCAGCGCGGCGGCGAACTGCCTTCCCCCCGGGCGGCGCAGGTCGGTGCCGACGGCCATGCGCTCACCGGTGAACATTGCGCCGGGAGCCGGGCGCGGCAGGCCGTCGCGCAGCGCGAGCACCTCCCGCAGCACGCCGGTGAGCTGGGCGGCCATCTCGGCGGCCGAGGAGAAGCGCCGCTCGCGCCGCGGATGGGTGGCGCGGCGCAGCGCGCGGTCGAAGGACTCGTATTCGACCAGTACCGGCACGCTCTCACGCGAAGGCAGGGTGGTGGCGAAGGCCGAGGTGAAGCCCTTGAAGTCGAAGGAGAGCACGGCCATCATCCGGCCGACGGTGAACAGGTCGGACTCGATCGACGGCCCCCGCTCGGCGATCTCCGGGGCCTGATAACCGACGGTGCCGTAGACCGCGGAGTCATCGTCGTCGAAGGCCCGCACCGCGCCGAGATCGATCAGCTTGAGCTGCTCCTCGGACTGGATCACGTTGTCCGGTTTGAAATCGCAGTACAGCAGGCCGATCGAGTGCAGGTAGCCGAAGGCCGGAAGGACCTCGATCGCGTAGGCCAGCACCCGCTCCAGCGGCAGCGGCGCGCCGTGCTCGCCGCGGTGGTCCAGCGCGAGCTGCTTGAGCGACTTGCCGCCGACGTACTCCATGACGATGTAGTCGTCGAGCTGGTGGCGCACGAAGTTGTAGATCCGCACGATGTTGGGGTGCTCGACCTCGGCGAGGAACCGGCGCTCGGCCACGGCGGCGGCCAGCGCGTCGGCGTCCCCGCTGTCCAGCAGGCCCTTGAGGGCGACCCAGCGCCCTGAGACGTTGTTGTCCCGGGCCAGGTAGATCCAGCCGAGTCCGCCGTGCGCGAGGCAGCCGAGCACCTCGTACTGGCCGCCGACCAGGTCGCCGAGGGCGAGCCTGGGGTTGAAGTCGTACGAACCGCCGCACTTGGCGCAGTAGCCGCTGGTGCGCCCCGGGCGTCCGTCCCGGGAGCGGCCGACCTGTGTGCCGCACTTGGAACAGAAGCGCTTGTGCTCGGGCACCTGCGGGTCCGCCAGCACCGCTTCGCCCGGGTCGCGGTACTCGACCTGCGGAATCTCGACCAGGCCCAGGCCCAGCCCGCCGCGTCCGGTGGAACGCGAGCCCTGGGTGGTCGGGCCGCTGCGCGTGGCGGCGGTGCGCGCGGACACCGCCGAGCTGCGCGCCCGGCCGGACGCGGTGCGCGCCGAGGAGGTTCCGGTACGCGTGGAAGAGGTCCCGCCGCGCGCCGGTGCGGCCGCGCCGGACGCGCCGGATCCGCTGCCCGCCGCGGGGGACGCGGCCGCCAGTCCGGCCGCCATCCCGCAGGTGTCGCAGTATCCGTCCTCGATCGCGCCGCCGCAGCCGGGCCGGGAACAGCGCGCCGCCCCGGACGTTCCCGGCGCACCCGACACACCCGGCACACGTGGGACCGGTGAGGCCGCGGCAGCCGCCGGCCGAGCCGATACAGCTGCCGGTGACGGTGACGGCGCACGCTGCGCGAGCCCGCAGGTGTCGCAGTATCCGTCCTCGATCGTTCCGGTGCAGCCGGCCCGGCCGCACTCGACCCCGCTCACGCTCGGATTCCTCCCCCTCGGCCGGGCTGGTCCAGGGCCAGCACCGCCTTCTGGTACGCCGCCAGCGCCCTCGTGGACGCGGCCAGATCGCACGGCTTGGTCCACAGCAGGTCGCGCGCCGCACCGTAGAGCGCCTCCAGCCGAGGATCCTCCGCCGCCCCCGATCTTGCCGCGCGCACCCGGTATCCCGCCAGTCTCGCGCGCAGTTCCCCGCGCCGCTCCAGCAGCCCGGCCACGGCCTGGTGCACCCGGTTCGCCGCGGCCAGCGCCGCTTCCAGGGCGTCGTCCAGCGCGGCGGCCTCCCCGGCCAGCCGGTGCCACAGCCCGCGTTCGCGCAGCTCGCCGAGCGCCGCCAGCCGCGCGCGCAGCGCCGCGGCCTGGGAGGTGGGCGCGGGCAGCGCGCCGACCAGGATCTTCTCCCGTGCCTCGGCCGCCGCGGCGCGCTGGGCGTCCTCCACGTCGGCGATCCGGTCGATCAGCCGGGAGAGGCGCTCGGCCCGCTGCTCGAAGCCGGCGCGCAGGTCGGCCGCCCCGCTCACGGCCGCCGCCACCGCCTGAAGATTCCGGTTCACCCGCTCGAGACGCGCGGGCAGGTCGCTGCCGGGGGCTGCGGCGCCGATCGGGTCGGCGAAGATCTCGCGGCGCAGCCCGGCGTATTCGTCGCCGACGCCGGCCAGTTCGACGGCCGGGCCGCGCTCGCCCAGTTCCCGCACCGCGTCCGCCGCCTGCTTGAGCCGCTCCTGGAGCGGATCGGCCTGCTGGAACAGGCGGTTCCAGGCCGCGTCCGCCGCGGTCACGAAGTCGGCGGCGAGCTGGAAATCGGTGTTCATCCGGTGCAGCGTCTCGGCCAGTGTGGCGCTCTGGCTCACGGTGCTCGGGCCGAGAAGGGTGCGTTCGGAGAGCGCAAGCGGCTTGGTGGACAGCGTGATCGACCTGCCGCGCAGCAGCTCGGCGATCGCGGTCAGCTCCTCGGGTCGCGGCTTGGCGCGCCGCCCGCGGATCTCGGCCGCCCGGTTCAGCACGTCCTGGAAGGCGGTGTAGTCGTCCCAGAGCCCTGCGATGCGGGCGGCGGCGCGCTGCCAGCGCTGGGCCGTGATCCCGGTGAGCGGGGCGCTGTCGAGCAGCTTGTAGCCCGGGTGATCGGCCAGTTCCAGCAGCGCTTCGGCGACCCTGGCGGCGTCCTGGCCGAGCCGGGCCAGTTCGGCGTCCACGGCCTCGCGGGTCGGCGGGCCGGAAGCGGGAAAGAGCATCGCGGACACGTCAGTGAGCGTATTGCGCGGGCGGAGGCTGTTGCGCGCCGAGCAACGGTCCCAGCCAGTTGTCGTAGATCTTCTGCCAGGTGCCGTCGCCGCGGATCTGCTCCAACACGCCGTTGACGAAGCGGATCAGGCCGGGGGAATCGCGCGAGACCGCGATGCCGTAGGGCTCCGCCCCGAACGCAGGGCCGACCACGGCGGTGTTCGGGTCCTGGCGGGCGAGCCCGGCCAGGATCGTGTCGTCGGTGGAGATCGCGTCCACCTGGCCCTGCTGCAGCGCGACCAGGCAGTCGGTCAGGTTCGTCACGCCGTAGGCGATCGGATGCGAAGGATGATCCCGGATTCGCTCCAGGGACGTGGATCCGTACTGCGCGCAGACGTTCTTGCCGCCGAGGTCGTCGAGGGACTTGTAGCCCGAGTTCTTCAGCACCAGCAGCCGCTGGCGCGCGTTGTAGTACACGCTGGAGAAGAGCACCTGGTTCGCGCGGTCGCAGGTGATGGTGAAGGTGTCCACCACCATGTCGACCGCCTGGTTCGGGTCCGCGGTCTGCAGGGCACTGATGCGCTGGGCGTTGGTGACCGCCTTGAACTGGATGTGCGCGGCGTCCTGGGTTCCGAAGATGGCCTGCTCGACCTGCCTGGCGATGTCGATGTCGAAGCCGCTCTCCACTCCGGAGGAGTCGAGGTAGCCGGTGAGGTATTGGTCCTGCGCGACGCCGACGATGAGCTTGTCGCGCTCTTTGATCCTCGTGACGTCGGCAGAGGCGGCGTCGCCCGCGGTGGGACGCAGCGAGAGCGCGGCGGGCACGCACGCGGCGGCGCTGCCGGCCGGCGCCTGGGACGGTGATCCGGTGACGACGGAACCGGGCTGCGGCACGGCTACCGACGGGTGTGCGCCGACCTCCACCAAACCGCCGCTGCACGCGGACAGTACGCAGACCGTCGCGAGCGCGGTGCCCGGCAGCGCCCAGCGCCGCGATCCGCGGCCCCGTCGCGCGCCGCCGCGCCGAGTTTCGCTCGCCATGCCCCGCTCCCTTCTCTCCCGCCCCTGCATGGGCGCCACGCTCACCGGTACTCCGCCAGCCGCCGGTTGATGCCGTACGCGGCGGCGAGGGCGGCGAGCAGCGCGCCGGCCGGCCCGATCCACAGTCCGCCGCCGAGCGCCGACCCGGCCGCCCCGGCGTCCGCCGTGTAAGCAGCCTGATCCGCCTTGTAGGCGGCCGCCAGCGCCGCGTCGCACGCCGCGGAGGTGGCGCTGACCGTGTCGGGCGCCGCCTTGCCACCATGGCCGACGACCATGTCGACCGCCTTGGAATAGTCGCCGTCCTGCACGGTCAGTGAGACCTGGTTCATGCCCGTGGACACCTTCGCGAGCGCGAGCCCCGAGGCGTTGTCGAGCTTGAGCAGGTCGATCCGGCCCAGGGCGGCCTGCTCGGCCTTGAAATCCGCGCCGCCGTCCTCGCCCCGGTCCACCAGGGTCAGCGACTGGTAGGAGTCGGCGAGGGCGAGATCGTCACGCCCCTGAAGCATGGCCTCGACCCGGTCGAAGTCCGCTTGGGCGCGGTGCACGCCGGCCGTCGCCGACGAGACGGCGACCAGCGACCAGACCACGACCCCGAGCGCGACCAGCACGCCGAGCGCGACCCCCGGGTTGACTCGCCTGCGGGTGCTGCGCGAGAGCTCCCGCGCGACCGCCGCGAGCGCCAGCACCGCGAGCAGCGCGACGACGAGGATCCAGACCGGGAAGCCGGAGGCGTTCGCCTGCGCGTGCGCGTGGGCGGCGGTCTCCTGGTCGGCGACGTCCTTCACGCGCGTGAGGATCTGATCGTGCATCAGCTTGGAGGCCTCGCGCAGATAGGCGCCCGCGACGGGGAAGCCGAGCCGGTTGTCCGCCTGCGCCGTCGCGATCTCGGCGGTGTAGAGCGGCATCCGCCGGGCGACTTCGCTCAGCCGCGCCGAAGCGGTCGGATCGCCGGCCAGGTCGCGCGACGCGCTCGCCAGCGCGTCCTCCGCCTGGGTGATGTCGCTCAGGTACTCCTGCTGCATCGGGGCCGGCGGGACCGGGCCGACCAGCAGTGCGGTCGCGGCGGTCGCGTCCGCGTCGGCGAGCGCGTGGTAGAGCTCGTCGACGTTCACCAGCAGCCGCTGTGCGGTGGCCGCCGAGCGGGTCTCCGAGTCCTGACGCGCCGCGAGCGTCGCCCCGCAGGTCGCGCCGACCGCGACGAGGGCGACCACTGCCGTGAACAGGACGGCCCACAGCCTGGCCGGGGTCGTCAGGCGGCCGCCGCGCGCGACCGGCGGTCCGCTCCCGGGCCCGGACCCGTGTCCGCCCGCCGACACCGGAGCCTGTGCGGTCGTCGTCGCCACAGCCGGTCACGCCCCCATCCGCCGCTCGCCCCGCATTGCCGGTGATCCGCACCCACCTTATTCCCCGCCGCCGCCGCGGGCACCGTCGGTTGCGATCTCGTTCCCGGCCCGTGTCAATGCCGCGGCCACCGCCGTGCCGCGCGGTGGCCGCGGCCGGATCACAAGGCTTCTGATTCCTCGGCGAGCAGCTCGGGCAGTTCGGCGAGGCTGGTCAGCCGGAAGTCGGCCTTGGCGATCAGGTCGCTGTGCTCCGCGACCAGGTGGCCCCACGGCCCGCGGCGGATGTGCGCGGTGCGCAGGCCCGCCTCCCAGGCCGGGCGCAGGTCGTTGTCCAGCCGGTCGCCGACGTAGCAGATGCGTTCCGGCGTGGCACCGGGCCGCAGGCTGCGGCAGACCTCGACGACCTTGGTGAAGAAGCGCGGATCAGGCTTCGACACACCCCAGGTGTCCGACGTGGTGACCAGGTCCACCGGCAGCCGAAGCGAGTCGAGGATCCGGTGCGAGCGCCGGGTCTGGTTCGCCGCGATCACGACCAGGTATCCCGCGGCGCGCAGCGCGGCCATCGTCGGGCGCGCGTCCGGGTAGAGGTCCGGTTCGCCGTAGTTCTCGGGCCGTCCCGCCGCGGCCCGCCGTTCGCGCTCCGCCTCCAGGTCGAAGCCGGGACGGAAGTACTCGAACACGTCGCGGTGGTCGCGCCCGGCGCCGATCACCGCGCCGAACACGGCGGAGAAGGTGTGCCGCGGAACCCCGAGCCAGTCGGCCCAGGAATGATATTCCACCGTCTCGTCGACGAGGGTCTCGCCGACGTCGAAGACCACTGCTTCGATGTGACGCATGCTGATGGGCACGCTCTGGACTCCTGCCACTGTGTCGCTCGACCGGGCGCGCTTCGCGTCGGCACCTGCGCCCGAATCAGGTTCGGCGGGGAGCTTAGCGAGCCGACCGGCCGGCGGCACAGTTTTTGCACAGTTTGGATCCACGATTGGCGCAACCAGTGTGACTCAGGAGACTCCAGAGCCGTGCGTGTTGTGACTTCTCACAGCATGGCCGCGCGACGGCGGTGCCCGGTCAGCGCCGTAGCGCCAACTCGACGATCTTCACCACCACCAGCACGGACGCGAGTGCCAGGTACAGCCGCAGCACGGACATGCCGATCTTCCGGCTGGTGGGCATGTCCGCACGGCCGAG
The DNA here is from genome assembly GCF_018283645.1 of Actinocrinis puniceicyclus. GTDB lineage: Bacteria > Actinomycetota > Actinomycetes > Streptomycetales > Catenulisporaceae > Actinocrinis > Actinocrinis puniceicyclus. Next base: position 26,654 of record NZ_JAGSXH010000056.1, read on the forward strand.
TTGCGAGAGCGGCGGCATGCGCCAGTCCTGCGCCCCGGTGCGGTCGATCCGCTGCGCCCGGCGGCCGCGCCCGGCCAGCAGCGCGTACCCCGCGGCCCCGAGGCCGAGCACGGCGCACGCCGCGATGACGCCGAGGATCTGACCGGCGGTCAGACCCGGGTCGAGCACGGCGAGGGTCAGGATGACCGAGAGGGTGACCAGGACGGCCAGCACCGAGCCGGTGAACAGGTTCGTCTTGCGCCCGTTGACCCAGGGCCCGAGCACCTGCTTGTCGTTGCACAGCACCAGCAGGTACACCGAGGCGGAAGGCAGCAGCACGCCGGCCATGGCCTGCACCCCGTTGGTGATCAGGCCGAGCGGCGAGCCGGGAATCAGCACGATCGCCGCGGACACGGCGATCAGGCCGACGTAGACCGCGTAGAAGCCCTTGGCCTGCTTCACCCCGCGGTGCAGCGAGTGGTTGATGCCCAGCGTGTCCCCGGCCGCGTAGGCGGTGGACAGCGAGACCGCGAACGCGCCGATGATCGAGGAGTCCAGCAGCGCGACGGCGAACAGGATCCCGGCGACGTGCCCGGCCTTCGCCGCGATGCCCTGCGCCAGTCCCTGCGCGTCGGTGAAGTGCCCGGCCAGCGGGCCGCCCGCGACGGCGGCCGCGGAGAAGCCGATGATCGCGGCCGCGCCGACGACCACCACGACGATGCCGATCCACAGGTCCGCCTTCTCGTACTTGATGAAGCGCGGGGTGATCCGCTTGTCGATGACGTAGGACTGCTGGAAGAACAGCTGCCAGGGCGCGACCGTGGTGCCCACCAGGCCGATCACCAGCAGCATCACCGTGGACTGCTGCCCGCCGCCGGGCATCTGCGGCACGAGGAATCCGTGGGCGAACTGCCCCGCGCTCGGGTGCAGCATCAGCGCGATCGGGATCAGCAGCAGGCTGCCGGCGCACAGCGTGATCACGACCCGCTCGAAGCGCCGGAACGATCCCGTCGAGGCGGCCGCGACGACCACGGCCCCCGCCGCGATCACGGAGGGCGCCTTGGGCAGGCCGAGGTACCCGACCGCGAGCGTGATCCCGATGAACTCGGTCACCAGCGTCAGTGCATTGAGCAGGAAGAGGTCGATGACGCTGAACGCGCCCCAGAAGCGGCCGAAGCGCTCCATGATGAGCTTGCCGTGCCCGACGCCGGTGACCGCGCCGAGGCGGACCACCATCTCCTGGTTGACGTAGAGCACGGGGATCAGCAGCAGCAGCACCCACAGCAGGTGGGTGCCGTAGTTCTGGCCGGTCTGGCCGTAGGTGGAGAAGGCGCCGGCGTCGTTGTCGCCGCACATGACGATAAGGCCCGGGCCGACGATCGCCAGCAGGGTCTTGAACTTGGCGGACAGGCCCCGGCGGGCCGCGGTGTCGTCCAGCCTGATGGTGCCGAGCGCCCCGCGGATGTCGCCGACGTGGGCGTCGTCGAGCACTGCGCTCTTGGTCGGGGCGATGATGAGGTCGGTCATGATGGCGCGGTCCTTCCTCACGCCGCGCACACGTCCGCGCCAGGTTGGACTTGGCACGGGCGAGCACGCACGTGTGGTCAGGCAGCGTGCGTCAGGGCCATGGGCGGCAGACCTCGGACGCGCGAACGCCTGCCCGGCGCGCCCAGGGCGGGGCGCGTGCGGTACGAGCGCAGGAGATGCGTTAAGGTCAGCGACTCAGTGCGCGGCGCACGCCGGTGGTGGATGAGGGCGTGTGCGCGTCGACGGATCCCGTTCTTTCAGGGCCCGTACTATGGCCGGGACTACTGGGTTCCATCATTCGCCTCCCCTCGTCCGGGGCGCCGTAGCGCGACGCTGATATATGGGCTATGCGACGCCTCGCACGCGCCGGTTCGATCCGGCACCGAACACCCATACGATGATCGGGGCAAGACTCCTCCCGGGAGCCGCCCTCAGTCAAGTGCGGATGCAAACCGTCGCTGCATCGTGCCTTGACCGTGGTCAAGGATAACACCGGGCCGCGGCAGAGACGGACGACTCGGCGAGCGGCACGCGGCATCGTGTCGCAGCACACGTCCACCCGGCTCAAGGCTCGAAGCGATAACCCATGCCGGGCTCGGTGAGCAACTGACGCGGACGCGACGGTTCGGGCTCCAGCTTCTGGCGCAGTTTCGCCAGGTAGAAGCGCAGGTAGTTCGTCTCCGACTGATAGGCCGGACCCCACACCTGTTGCAGCAGCTGCCTGCCGGAGACCAGCCGGCCCGGATTGCGGACCAGAACCTCAAGCACCGCCCATTCGGTCTTGGTCAGGTGCACCTGCTCGGGTGTCTGTTCGGGCGCCGCTGGGCGCTTGTGCACGCTCTTGGCGGCCAGGTCCACGACGTAGTGACCGATGGTCACGGCCGGCTCGGCCGCGGCGTCCGACTCGCTGCGCCGCACCAGGGCGCGCAGACGCGCCATCAGCTCGTCCATCGAGAACGGCTTGGTCACGTAGTCGTCGGCGCCCGCGTCGAGGGCGTCCACCTTGTCCGCGGCGTCCACGCGGCCGGAGAGCACCAGGATCGGCACCCGCGTCCATCCGCGCAGGCCGGCGATCACCTCGGTGCCGTCCATGTCCGGAAGCCCGAGGTCGAGCACGACCACGTCGGGCAGGTGCCTCGCGGCCGCGGCCAGCGCGCTCGCGCCGTCCGCCGCGACGACCACCTCGTAGCGGCGGGCGCTGAGGTTGATACGCATCGCGCGCAGCAGCTGGGGCTCGTCGTCCACCACGAGGACGCGGATCACGTCGGTTGCTCCTGTCCGGTTTCTTCGGCCTCGCCCGCTTCGGCGACCGCGGGCAGCGCCACCACCATGGTGACACCGCCGCCGGGCGTGTCCTCCGGGGAGAGGGTGCCGCCCATCGCCTCGACCAGGCCCCGGGCCAGCGCCAGGCCGAGCCCGACGCCGGCGGTGTTGTCGCGGTCGCCGAGCCGCTGGAACGGGCGGAAGACCCGGTCGCGGTCCGCGGCGGGGATGCCGGGGCCGCGGTCGATCACCCGGATCTCCACCTGTCCCGCGAGCGCCGAGACGGTCACCGTCACCGGCGAGGCGGTGTGGCTGACGGCGTTGCCGACGAGATTGGCGACCGCGCGTTCGAGCAGCGGTCCGTCGGCGAGCGCGGGCGGCACGTGCGCCGCGGCCGGCGCCAGCGTCACCCGACCGGCGGATTCGGGCACGTCGTCCAGGGCGCGCGGCAGGATGTCGGCCGCCGCCACCGGTTCCAGGCGAAGCTTGATCGCCCCGGCCTGCAGCCGGGACATGTCCAGCAGGTTCTCCACCAGCCGGGCGAGGCGCCCCAGCGAGTAGTCGGCGGCCTCCAGCAGTTCGGCTCGATCGGCCGCGGCCAGGTCGAGCTGCGGGTCGCGCAGGGTGCCGATCGCCGCCTTCGCCGCGGCCAGCGGGGCGCGCAGGTCGTGCGAGACGGCGGCCAGCAGCGCGGTGCGCATCCGGTCGGCCGCGGCCAGGCTGTCCGCCTCGGCGGCGCTGCGGGCCAGGCGGCGGCGCTCCAGGGCCGCGGTGGCCTGCGCGGCGAAGGCGGTCAGCACGCGCTGGTCGTCGGCCGGCAGGGTGCGTCCGCGCAGCGCGATCACCGCGTCGGCGCCGGCCTCCACGACCGTGTCGGCCTGTCCGGGGCACAGCGCGGGCTCGGCGCCGGTCGAGGCGACCAGGGACCAGCGCCCCGGGTCGTCGTTGCCGTCCGGCAGGTGCGCGTCCGCGGGGCCGACCCGCTGCAGCAGGGCCACCGAGGCCATCGCGAAGGTCTCCCGGAAGCGTTCCAGCAGCGCGGTGATCGCCTCGTCGCCGCGCAGCACCGAGACCGCGAACGCGCCGAGCGTCTCGGCCTCGGCGGAGGCGCTGGCGGCCCGGCGCGTCTGCTTGGCCGCCAGGTCCACCACGGAGGCCACGGTGAGCGCGACCAGCGCGAAGACGATCAGGGCGAAGACGTTGTTGCCCTCCTCGATGGTGAAGGTGTGCACCGGGGTGATGAAGAAGTAGTTGAGCAGCAGCGAGCCCCACAGCGCCGCGATCAGCGCGGAGACCAGACCGCCGAGCCGGGCGATCGCCACGGTCGCGACCAGGAAGATCAGCACCTGGCTGGTCAGGTTCAGGCCGCCGTGCGGCACCTGGGTCAGGACCGCGGTCAGGGCCGGCGGCACCAGCAGCGCGGCGGCCGGCCCGCGCCAGCGGCGGTGGCCCCAGACGGCCTCGCGCAGCGGATTGGGCGGCAGCCACGCGCCGCGGCGCCGCGCTTGCCCGGGCTCCTCGTGGGTGACCATGTGCACGTCGATGTCGCCCGAAAGACGGATGGCGCTCTCCCCGATCCCGCGGCCGGTCAGCAGCCGGCTGACGCGGTTGCGCCGCGAGGTGCCCAGCACCAGCTGGGTGGCGTTCTGCGCGCGGGCGAACTCAAGCAGCGCGCGCGGCACGTCGTCGCCGACCACGGTGTGGTAACTGCCGCCGAGCGATTCGACCAGGTGGCGCTGGGCGGCCAGGGCCGCGGGGCTGGTGGCCGAGGCGAGCCCGTCCGAGCGGGCCACGTGCAGCGCCAGCAGCTCGGCCCCGGAGCCGGCCCCCTTCGAGCCGCCCGCGTTCTTGACCGAGCGCTGGGCGATGCGCGCGCCGCGGCGGATCAGCACCTCGCCGGAGTCGTCCCCGGGCAGCGCCACCACGACGCGTTCGCGCGCCTCCCAGACCGAGTCGATCCGATGGTCCCCCCGATACCGCTGCAGGACCTCGTCGACCTGGTCGGCGACCCACAGCAGCGCCAGTTCGCGCAGCGCGGTGAGATTGCCGACGCGGAAGTAGTTGCCGAGCGCGGCGTCGACCTTCTCGGCGGCGTAGACGTTGCCGTGCGCGAGGCGGCGGCGCAGCGCCTCCGGGGACATGTCCACCAGCTCGATCTGATCCGCGGCGCGCACCACCTCGTCCGGAACCGTCTCGCGCTGCGGCACCCCGGTGATGCGCCGCACCACGTCGTTGAGCGACTCGAGATGCTGGATGTTGACCGTGGTGATCACCTCGATCCCGGCATCCAGCAGTTCCTGCACGTCCTGCCAGCGCTTCTCGTGCCGGCCGCCGGGGATGTTGGTGTGCGCCAGCTCGTCCACGAGCGCGACCTGCGGCCGGCGGGCCAGCACCGCCTCCAGGTCCAGCTCCGGGAAGGCGCGGCCCCGGTAGACGCGGCTGAGCGTGGGCACCGCGGGCAGGTCCCGGACCAGGTCGATCGTGTGCGGGCGGCCGTAGGTCTCCACCACGGCGGCGACCACGTCCGCACCGCGTTCGATCCGCCGATGGGCCTCCTCCAGCATCCGGTACGTCTTGCCGACGCCGGGCGCCGCACCCACATAGACCCGCAGCCTGCCACGCATAACCGCAATCCTGCCATCAGGTGCGCGTGACTCATCCGGTTGACCGCGGGGCACCCGGCGGGCGGTGTCGACCCGGCAGGAGCGCCGCCAATCGGGCCAACCGCCCTTTCCGGTCATCGGGTTCTGAGTTACCTTCGATGAAAGCCGCGATGAACGTGCGGGCGGTCACCACCGCCCGCGCGCCGCGCTCCTGCCCACACGGATGAAGGAGCATTCGCTCATGCGCCTGCGCCGAACCACCCACATCTCGAAGGCGGCCCTCTGCGCCGCACTGATCGGCCCGCTCGCGCTGCTGGCCGGGCCGGTGGCCGCCGCCACCGGACCCGCCGCCGCGCTCGCCGGCCTCGACTTCGCCCCGCACGCGGCCGGCGCCCGGCTGCACCCCGGGGCCGCGCACAACCTGAAGTTCGCCACCAGCACCAACTGGGCCGGGTACGCCGCGCACTCCACGACGTACACCTCGGTCACCTCCACCTGGCGCGAGCCCGGCGCGAGCTGCGGCTCCAGCACCTCGTACGCGAGCTTCTGGACCGGCCTGGACGGCTACGCCAGTTCCTCGGTCGAGCAGACCGGCACGCTCGTCGAGTGCTACCACGGCGCCGCGTACCAGTACGCCTGGTACGAGATGTACCCGGCCAGCCCGGTCTACTTCAACAACACGGTCGCGGCCGGCGACACGATGGTCTCCAAGGTGACCGCCAGTTCCTCCGGCGCGTTCACGCTGTACCTGGCCGACACCACCCGCGGCTGGAGCCACACGGTCAACCAGAGCAACTCCTCGCTGGCGCGTTCCTCGGCCGAGGTGATCGCCGAGGCGCCCTCGTCCAGCAGCGGGGTGCTGCCGCTGGCGAACTTCGGCACGGTGACCTTCACCAGCTCGTACGTGAACGGCGGCACGCTCGGCGCGTCCAACCCGACCGCGATCACCATGGTGACCAGCTCGGGCGCCACCAAGGTCTCGGTCGGCTCGATCTCCGGCGGCACGTCCTTCTCGGCGACCTGGCACCATTCCTGACGGCGGGCCGGGCCCGCACGAAGCTGGTGTCCCGCGCGCGCGGGACACCAGCCCGGGTGCGGCGGCACTCCCCGGCGATGCCGCCGCACGTCGAGCATCGCTGACGTCCGCGACGAACCGGCCACAGGCCGGCGCCGATCGCAGGACGCTCATGCAGCGAGCCGGTCGCGGACCGGCCTGGCGACGATAGCGCACGCCGCCGGGCGTGCGCGGGGGTTTTTCCGCTTCCTGCCATCGGCGTCGCGGACCCGGTTCTCGCGCCCGCTCTGGCGCAGGGCTCTTGTTTCGGCTACGTTGCCGGGAGCTCATCTGGTTTGTTCTGTCGCGCAACCAACAGGCGGCTGCGATACCCGTGCACGGTCGGCGTCCATGCGACGCGCCGCGCCCGGGCAGGACAGAGGGAAACGCGCACAGCCGAAGGCCCCTGCGACAGCGGTGATCGCGGCGGGCCGGCTCCTTCCTGTCCACCCTCGACGTTCACAGGAGAACGTGACGATGGTCGCGGCACCACTTCGGCACAACCCGCGCCCGCAGCGCGGCGGCACACCCGTTCGCAACGCCCTGACCGCGCTGGCCGCGCTGGCCCTGGCCGCCGGCCTGACCGCGGCGGGGGGCGCCCCCGCGCACGCGGCAACCGCCCCGGGCGGCCCGGGCAGCACGCCCTACTGGAACGAGGACGGCGGCGTGCAGGGCTTCGCCACCGCGCTCAGCAGTAACTCAAAGGTCTGGTACACCCTGGCCGACGGCGCGCTGCAGAACGTCTACTATCCGCAGACCGACCAGCCCGACACCTACGGCCTTCAGTTCTACGTCACCGACGGCTCCAGCTTCGCCGACTCCGAGAGCGCGAACGCCGCCCACGCGATCGCGCTGGCCGACCCGACCTCGCTGACCTGGACGCAGACGAACACCGCGGACAGCGGCAAGTGGACCATCACCAAGACGTACGTCGCCGACCCGGCGCGCTCGGTGGTGCTGGTCGGCACGACGTTCACGAACAACACCTCGACCGCGCTGCGCCTTTACGCCGACTACCAGCCCTACCTCGCGAATCAGGGTTACGCGAACTCCGGCGGCACGGACGCCTCCGGCGACCTGGTCGCGAGCAACGGCGCGGTGGCCAGCGCGCTGGCGGCCTCGACCGGTTTCAGCGCGGCCAGCACCGGCTACGTCGGCACCAGCAGCAGCGGAGCGAGCCAGCTGACCAGCGGCTACGGCCTGTCCGCGGTGTACTCGGGGGTCTCCGCCGGGGGACACCTGGATCAGACCGCGCAGATCCCGGTCAACGCCTCGGGCTCGACCACCTTCACCGTCGCGCTGGCCTTCGGCTCCAGCCAGTCCGCGGCCGTCAGCGACGCCGCGGCTTCGCTGAACACCGGGTTCGGCGCGGCGGAGAGGTCCTTCGAGTCGGGGTGGCACTCGTGGATCGGCGCGCTGTCCGCCGCGCCGGCCTCGGTCTCGTCGAACGCCGCGCTGTTGCGGCAGTACTACATCTCGCTGATGGAGATCAAAGCCGACGAGGACAAGACGTACCCCGGCGCTTTCGTTGCGGCGCCCAGCAATCCGTGGGGCGGCAGTGTGAGCGCGGCGAACGCGGGTGCGCACGGTTACCACCTGGTGTGGACCCGCGACGAGTACGAGATGGCCACCGCGCTGCTGTCCGCGGGCGACGCCGCGGACGCCAAGGCCGCGCTGAACTACCTGTTCGGCTACGAGGTGACCGCCGGCGGCTACGTGAAGCAGAACAGCTGGCTCAACGGCAACCCGGTGTGGAACGGCACCCAGCTCGACCAGGTCTCCTTCCCGATCATCCTGGCCTACCAGCTCGGTCTCACCGACTCGGCCACGTGGGCGAAGGTCAAGGCCGAAGCGGGTTATCTGGTGGCCAACGGCCCGGTGACCGGCGAGGAGCGCTGGGAGGAGATCGGCGGGTATTCGCCCTCGACGATCGCCGCCGAGATCGCCGGACTGGTCTGCGCGTCGAGCATCGCCTCGGCCAACGGCGACAGCACCGACGCGAGCACCTACCTGTCCACCGCGAAGTCCTGGGCGGCGAGCGTGGACGGCTGGACGTACACCACCAGCGGCCCGTTCGGGAACGGCAGCTACTTCCTGCGGGTCACCCAGGACGGCAACCCGAACTCCGGCGCCTCGATCGGGCTGGCCAACGGCGGCGGCACCTGGGACGACCGGCAGGTCGTGGACGCCGGCTTCCTGGAGCTGGTGCGGCTCGGGATCAAGTCCGCCTCGGCGAGCGAGATCACCAACTCCCTCAGCGCCGTCGACTCCGTGATCAAGACCACCACCTCGTACGGACCGGTGTGGAAGCGCTACGACCACGACGGCTACGGCGAGACCTCGACCGGCGCGGACTACACCGGCTCCGGGGTGGGCAACCCGTGGCCGGTGCTCACCGGCGAGCGCGGCGAATACGACCTGGCCGCCGGTGACACCCCGGGCGCCAAGGCGATGCTTCAGACCATGCAGTCCTCGGCGAACGCCGGCGGCCAGATCTCCGAGCAGGTCTGGGGTTCCGCCGCGGCGGCGAGCGCTCCCGGCACCGGCTGGACGCTCGGCCAGGGCGATGACTCCTCCACCCCGCTGATGTGGACGATGGCGCAGTACGTGCGGCTGGCGCAGGACATCTCCCACGGCAGCGACCTGGACACACCGAGCCTGGTGTGCAGCACCTTCAACTGTCAGGGCAGCCAGCCGCCGCCTGGCAACCACACGGAGACCGTCGACGTCACGGTGCCGGTCAACACCGCCGCGCCGGGCCTCGGGGTCTACCTGGACGGCGACTTCTCGGTCCTCGGCGAGGGCGGCGGCGACTGGGCGGCGAACGGCGTGGCCATGACGAAGGTCGACGACACGCACTACACCGCGACGATCACCGCGACCTCGGCGGCGGCCCTGTCCTACAAGTACGTGCTCGGCGCGAACTGGAGCGACGTCGAGAAGTCGGGATCGTGCGCGGACATCGGCAACCGGACGCTCACCGTGAACGGCGGCACCACCACGGACACGGTGCTCAACTGGGGCGGGCCGAACACCTGCGGCTCGGCCCAAGCGGTCATCGACGTGTCCGTCCCCTCCTCGACGCCGAGCAACGCAACCGTCTACATCGCGGGGAACTTCTCCGCGCTGGGGATCGGCATGTCCTCGTCGAACGACTGGAATCCGGTTCTGTATCCGCTCACGAAGATCGGTGCGAACCAGTGGCGGATCATCGTGCCCGCAGTCTCCGGCAGCACCCTTCAATACAAGTTCGACCTCAACGGAACGTGGACCAACGTCGAGGAGGGGGCGTCCTGCGCCGCCGCGGCCAACAGGAGCTTCTACTTCAACGGTTCCGGCAGCACGTTTACGGCCTCTGACACGGTGGTGAGCTGGGCCGGCCTGAACGGCTGCTGAGCCGGCGGCCCGAAGACGGCGTCGCGCCGGCTCCACTGCGCTCCCCGGCGCGGTGGAGCCGGCGCGGCGCGCGCCCGGTGTGCCAGTACCCGGCGTATCAGTACCCAGATTCCGGCGGGGTCAGGGCCGCACCCGCTCCAGCGCGTACCGCGCCTCTTCCACCGTGGCCAGCACGCGGGCGGGCGTGTTCAACGCGGCCAGGCGCCGCCGTACCGCGTCCACCCGGTCGACACCCGTCGCGTACCACGAGCGGTGCAGTTGCCCGATCGCGCTGCCGAGCAGGCGGGCCGACTCCTCCAGCTCGCCCTGCTGGGCCCGCACGTGCGCCAGATCGGCGAGCGTGACCGAGCGCTGCTTTCCGGCCGAGGGTTGCAGTGTGCGAAGCGTGTACTCCAGCGCGGCGGCGGCCTCGTGGGTGCGCCCGGCGGCCATCCGGCAGTAGCCCTTGAACCCGGTGAGCCGGGAGGCGTCGTAGAAGTCAAGCCACGCGGGGGCGCCGCCGTGCCCCGGCGAGCCGAGCGCGCCGAGGGCGTCCTCCGAGCGCGAGATCAGCTCGCCCGAGGCGGCCGCGTCGCCGAGCCTGGCCTCGATCTCCGACTCGACCGCGTACATCCAGGAGCGCTGCACCGCGCCGATGGCCGCGGCGGACTCGTCGTGAGCGCGCGCTATCAGGTCGCGCGCCCGCCGCGCCCGGCCCGCGAAGGCCGGGACGAAAGCCATGTGCGCCAGCACCGCACCGGTCAACGCCCGGTCCGCCGCCTCCCGCGCCGCGTCCAGCGCCACGGCGAAGCAGCTGTCGGCCAGTCGCGGCTGCTGCAGGTCGAAGAAGGCCATCCGCGCGGCCAGCAGCGCGCTCTCGGCCACCGGGAGCGCCAGCCGGGTGCGCAGCGCCGGGGAGTCGGCTGCGCGCAGCAGTCCGACGCCGAGTTCGGAATGCGCGGCCACCGGCGCGAACATCGAGGAAGCCGGCACGCTCCAGTACAGCGCCCGATGCTGTTCGGTGATCGCCGCGTATCCGGCCACCAGGGAGGAGTCCACGCGCGCGGCGCCGGGTGCCGCGACCCGATGCTCGGCCAGGCGCAGGTTCGCCTCGGCCGTCCCCCGGTTCGCCGGGTCCTGATGAGTCGAGCCCTGATAGTCCGGTGCCTGATATCCCGCTTCCCGATAAGGTTCGCGGACACCGGCGCCGGAACCCAGCGCGACGGCGCCCGTCATGAACTGTCGTCTCTTCACCGGGTCGTGCCCTTCCTGGTCGTCTTGCGGCGACCGCGTGACCCCTGCTCCCCTGTGCGCCTGCGCCGGTACGCCCGAGCCCGTGTCGGGCAGACCGCTTTCTTCCCGCGGCCAGCGCGGCTGAAATCCCATCCGCTCGATCGGCACGCCGAACAGCGCCTCCAGCACCGCCTGATAGGCCGGCAGCGGAAGCGGCGGGTTGTCGCTCTCCCAGCGCCGAACCTGACGGACCGAGAGCGAGAGCGGGCGGCCGATCTGCCGGGAGCGCGCCTCGAACGCGGCGGCGAAGTCGGCCTGTGTCCAGAACCGGCGCAGGCGCAGCTGCCGCAGTGCGTTGTTACCCGGGTTCTCGCAGCCGCCCGCCTTGGACGACGTGCGCGCCTGGCCCTGCCGTGAGGGTGTCGCCTGCGGCATCGACCTGGCTCCTTCCTGCGGCGTTCACAGTGCGCGTGGATGGATCAGCGTTGCGTGGCGACGGATCCGGAACGTAAAAGTAGTCCGGATCAGTGAACGGCGGGGGCGATTCCACCCGATCGTGCGACAGCGATGTCCGGCGCAGGTCCGCATCGCGGGTTGTCGGCCGGATCGGCCCGGCGGATACACGAGCCCGAAATCACCTGACTGCGGGAACGATAACCGCTCTCTGGTCGTCTCAAGAACTGCGGGGGGGACTGACGCGGCGGCGAGCGACCTGCGGAACATCGATGCCGCCGCGTCCGTTGGGTAGGGAGAGAACACACTCGGAGGGGATTGTGTTAGTGGACGAGGTAAGTACGGCAGGCGGATCGGCGCACGGCGGGAAGGCGGGCGTTCGGTCGGCGCAGCCGGGTCAGGGTCCGAGCGCGGCGCACGCCCAGGCCGCCACGACGGTGGCGGTGCTGCCCGAGCGCCGCTCGGCGCGCAACGCCGCGCGCATCCCGCCGGTCGCGCAGCTGCGGCTCGGCTGGCAGGAGCGGGCCGCGTGCCAGGGCTCGGACGCGCGGTTGTTCTTCGGTCCGGAGAAGGAGCGCATCCGCGACCGCGAGGTGCGCGAGGGCGCCGCGAAGCGGGTCTGCGCCAACTGCCCGGTGCTGCGCGAATGCCGCAACCACGCGCTTCAGACGCCGGAGCTGTTCGGCATCTGGGGCGGGCTGAGCGAGACGGACCGGGAGATCGGCTTCGGCCGCTCCTTCGGCCGGCGCATCCCGCGGCCCCGTTCCGTCGCCGCCTGAGCGGGCCGATACCGAAGGCGAAGCCGAAGCCGTTAACCGGAACGATTAAGGGGGACAGGGGCAGGGCG